>CAZBFS010000029.1:0-12950 GCA_964491215.1 uncultured Proteiniphilum sp. | reverse complement strand
ACCACATGCCTACAGACGCCTGATGCATCAATTCGTTGAGGCACAAAAAATTTATACGAACAGTGACAAAAACTATTGCCAGCTTGAGGTCAACCAAACTGCTTCGGCACTCAATGCGGTCGTCAACTCGATGAGACCGGGCAACCTGCCTGAACCGGAGGATCTCTATCCGCTCACCCGGCTGTTGAGGCAGGCCGACAGGGTACCCGCCACAGAGGTGACTCCCGCTTTGATCGAGGCAGTCTCTTATGCAGAGATGGTTGTTTCATATGTCGAAGATGGCAGCGGCACACATGATATGATTGGAAATGCTGTTGTAAAGCTGCGCGAAGCAGTGAATTAGATGAAATGAGCTATTTTGGCATTCTCACTTTCATCCGGCAGGTCAGTGCTCCTTTGTTATAAAATTTCAACTCTGTTTTTTCATATACCATATTATTTTGTACTTTTATAGGCTATTATGGATAGCTTAAAGGTGCAAGCTATCATTATTTGTTCTGTCATCATCGTGTAGAATAATGCCAAGAAGATCAAGTAGGAACAAACAACCTGCGAAGAGTGTATACAGGAGAAAAGGTTTTATCCTGATTTTGGGCTTTTTTATCGGGGTGCTGTTTAACGCAGCCCTCTATCAGACATCGGTCTATTTCTCCACCAACGAGTCGTGTATGATGTGTCACGTGCATCCCCATGCCGAGGAGAGCTGGCGCCTATCCACCCATGTCAACAACGGAAGTGGGGTGATGGTCAACTGCGTGGATTGCCACCTGCCTCCCAGTGACAACACCTGGGAACATTATTCTGCAAAGGTGGCACTGGGTGCTCGTGACCTGTGGGGCTACCTCACAAAGGACAGCACCGATTTCGACTGGGACAGCAAGTCGGAGCTGGAACATGCCGTGAAATATATCCCCAACAAATCATGTGTCAAATGCCACCAGAATCTCTTCCCCGAGGGGGTGACCGATGATGCGGTGACGGCACACCTCTATTGGGAGGATAACGCTGAGAAACTCGACCTGCAGTGCATCAGCTGCCACCTTGATGTAGGTCACTACAACCCCGACTATGCCCATGGTCAGATGATTGGTATTCCCGGAATGTCGGCATCCTACGATGTGGATAGCAGCCTCTTCTTCAGGGAGGCCACACCAGTACATATCTTTGCCGACTACCGTGAGCAGATACCCGGTACTGCTGTATCTTTTCAGATGAGAGCAATTGAGGGTGGTACATTCAAAATGGGAAGCCCCGAGAAAGAACCGTTTCGCAAAGAGGATGAATCACCATTTCATGAGGTCTCTCTCGATCCTTTTTTTATGGCTGAGGTGGAGACCACCTGGGATCAGTATTGGACTTTCTATGCTGAGACGATGAGCGAGGGACGTACCTCTCCTGAAGTGGTGTATGAGAACAACCTCAAGGCTATGGGCGTAGATGCGATCTCCGGACCCACCTCTCCCTTCGGTTATCCCGACCAGGGATGGGGGCAGGGTGACAGACCGGCGATCACCATGACCCATTATGCTGCTGAGACCTTCTGCCAGTGGCTCTCTGAAAAGACAGGAAAGAAATACCGCCTGCCTACTGAGGCGGAGTGGGAGTATGCCGCCCGTGGTGGAACAGAGACTCCCTACTTCTTCCCCGGCAGCCCGAAGGCATTCTCTGACAAGGGCTTCTTGCGCAAGATCTTCAAACCCCGTACCGATAGTATCAGCGCTTATGTGATTTACAACAAGAACAGCCACAGCCGTACTCAGCCGCCCTCATCCGTGCTGCCCAATCCCTTTGGACTGAAAAACATGTTGGGGAACGTGATGGAGTATTGTGCCGACAAATATGCCCCGCAGGCATATGCCAAAAGGAGCGATGTCACACACAACCCCCTGGTCACCAATGGCGACGAGTGGGTGGTGCGCGGAGGTCTCTACTCTTCAGATGCTGCTGAGGTGCGCAGTGCCGCACGCAATCATACCCGTCACGACGAATGGCTTAAAACAGACCCGCAGCAGCCCAAGAGTATCTGGTGGTATTCAGATATCAAGGGCATCGGATTCCGTGTCGTCTGTGAACCCGACCCATCCCTGTTTTAAGACCGGAGTAGGTAGGATATCACGCATCTGAACCTACAACGAGCATCACTAATAATGAAACATACATATCCACATAACCTATAAACTAAATCAATCGGAGAAATGAAAAAAGAGAACAATCTGACCAGAAGGTCGTTTCTGAAGACATCTGCTGTGGCAGGTGCCGTAGGAGTTATCGGTACAGGTACAGCAGGCCTTTTGACCTCCTGTAATGGTAAGGGAAAGAGTGGGAATATACCCCTGAAAGAGCCGGGAACATACTATCTGCCCGAGTTACCAGATCTGGCTGCCGACGGTAAAGAACTGAGGGCTGGTGTCGTGGGTTGCGGCGGTCGCGGTTCAGGAGCAGCTTACAACTTCCTCAACGCAGCCAATGGTGTCACCATTGTGGCACTGGGTGATGTGTTTCAGGATAGGGTTGACGAGCTGGCTGACAAGCTGAAAGCGGATAAGAACATCGACATCCCGGCTGAAAAACGCTTTGTGGGGTTGGACGCCTACAAGCAGGTGATTGACAGTGATATCGATCTGCTGATCGATTGTACACCTCCCCTCTTTCGTGCCGAACACTTCAAATACGCGGTGGAAAAGAACAAACATGCTTTCCTCGAGAAACCGATCTGTGTTGATGCATTGGGATACCGCACCATCGTGGCAGCTGCCAAGCAGGCACAGGCTAAGAACCTTAGCGTGGTAACCGGCACTCAACGACACCACCAGCGTAGCTACGTGGAGTCGTACAAGCAGATCATGAACGGTGCCATCGGTGAGATCACCGGCGGCGTTGTATACTGGAACCAGAGCATGTTATGGTATCGTGACCGCCAGCCGGGATGGAGTGATTTTGAGTTCATGGTGCGCGACTGGGTCAACTGGAAATGGTTGTCGGGTGATCATATCGTTGAACAGCATGTGCACAACATCGATGTCTTCACTTGGTTCTCCGGCCTGAAGCCGGTAAGCGCTGTCGGCTTTGGCTCTCGCCAGCGCCGTGTGACGGGCGACCAGTACGACAACTTCAGCATCGACTTCACCATGGAGAACGGCATCCACCTGCACAGCATGTGCCGCCAGATTGACGGTTGTGCCAACAATGTGAGTGAGTTCATCCAGGGTACCAAAGGCTCCTGGAGCAGTAACGGGGGACATGTGATCAGGGATAATGCAGGCAACATAATCTGGGAATACGACGGAGAGGCGGAAAAAGTCAACTTCAAGCAGACCGATCCCTATACGCTGGAACATGTGAACCTGATCAACTGTATCCGTGGCAACAAACCGATTGAACAGGCATCCGAAACAGTTATCTCAAATTTGGCAGCCATCATGGGACGCGAATCGGCCTACACCGGACAGCAGACCACCTGGGATGCCATGTCTGCTTCCCAGCTCAGTTACAAACCTATAGATCTGAATATCGGTAAGATGGATATGTCCGCGTTCACCGTGCCGGTACCCGGTAGCAGCAAATAAAACCAAAAGTGATATGACAATTGACAGAAGACGATTTCTCAGAACCACCCTCGCCGGTTCAGCAGCGCTGGCTGCGGCGGGGTGTGGCTCTTTTGCCTCCGCTAAAACGGAAGAGCAGGGTGCTGACGGCAAAGCAGTACTGAACATTTCCTTTCAGGAGGGAACGGCTCCCGGTGAGACACTGAACGAGAAGTTCGATTTCATGGAAGCTCATGGTGTAACCGGCTTTGAACCCCACGGTAAACCCATGCTGGCCAGGTTGCAGGAGATGAAGGATGCACTCAGAGGGCGTAATATCAAGGTGAGTGCTGTATGTGCCGGCTTCGACGGTTTCATCCTCTCAACTGATCCATCCATACGCAAACAGTGCCGTGACACCATGGCGAAACTGATTGTGGCAGCCGGTGAACTGGAATCGACCGGAGTGATCATCGTTCCCGCTTTCAACAGCCAGGTGCCGGTGATGCCCCACACCCAGCAGACACGTGATTTCCTCTGTGAACAGTTTGATGAGATGGGCACTTTTGCCCAACAACACGGTACCACCGTGATCCTTGAGCCGCTGAACCGCAAAGAGGCGTTCTACCTCCGTCAGGTAGCCGACGCTGCCTCTATCTGTCGCGACATCAACAACCAGGGTGTGAAATGCATGGGTGACTACTGGCATATGACCTGGGAGGAGAACAGCGACATGGCAGCCTTCCTCTCTGCCGGTGATTATCTCCAGCATGTGCATGTGGCCAGCCGCAAGCGGCGCAGCATGCCGGGTGAAGACGGTGAAGCTGACAACTACGTGAATGGTTTCAAGGGACTCAAGATGTTGGGGTATGACAAGTACGTCAGCTTCGAATGCGGATGTCAGGGCAACCGTGAAGTAGTTGTGCCCGCAGCACTGGAGTTGCTGCGCACACAGTGGGACGAGGCCTGATCCGCTTTTATGGACAAGCTTATCCGCACACTGTCATCCTATAAAGCATCCATTATCCTGTTGCTGGTGTATGCCGCAGGACTGGCAACAGCTACGTTGGTGGAGAAGAACATGGGCACGATGGCAGCAAAAATGTTGATCTATTATTCCCCTCTGTTCCTCTTTCTCCAGCTGCTGTTGGTGGTCAACTTCCTCCTGCTGCTAAACCGCTATCATTACATCCGAAAAAAAAAATGGACACTGATGGTGGTTCATGTTTCGCTTATCATCATTCTGGGAGGGGCCCTCACCACCCATCTCTTTGGCAGGGAGGGGCAGATGCACATCCGTGAGGGGGAGAGCAGTGACCAGATGGTGATGCACACCTCACGGGGTACCAGGGTGGAGAAGCTCCCGTTTCGGCTGGAGCTGACCGACTTCCGTTTACATCGTTACCCCGGTTCAGAGAGCCCCTCTTCCTATGAGAGCTCGTTGCGGATACATATCGACGGGGAGATAAGGGAAGCCGAGGTATATATGAACAATGTGCTTGACCTGAAAGGGTACCGTTTCTTTCAGGCCTCCTACGATCCGGATGAAAAGGGCACCATTCTTTCTGTGAACAAAGATGTGGCTGGACGGTGCATCACATACACCGGTTATCTGTTGTTGCTGATCGGTTTTATGATGATGTTCATGATGCCCGAATCCCGCTTCAGGAAGCTAATACAAAGTCTGCGGGAGATCAGACAGTCACCGGGAGCGATACTCCTCACAATCTTTTTTCTCTTAACACCGACAACCATTGCTGCTACAACGACGGGTGACCGTGAGAGTACTGCTCTGCAATATCTTGTGCCATCGGCACATGCCGCTCGCTTCGGTGAACTGCCGGTGCAGTTCCGCGGGCGCATCATGCCGATGAACAGCTTCTCATCAGAGATCCTGCGAAAGCTGCATAAAGAGACCTCCATCAGCGGGCTTAACAGCGACCAGTTTCTACTGGGCCTGTTGGCTATGCCCCAGCAATGGACGGAGAAGCCACTGATAGCTCTCCCCGGAGGATCAATCAACCTCCGTTATCAATTAACGGAAGAGTATGCGTCCTACTCTGATTTTTTCGACAATGAAGGGAACTACCGCCTGCTGACGGAGCTGCAGCAGATCTACCACCGTCGGGCAGATGAGCGCACCGCTGCTGAGAAGGAGCTTATCCGGCTGGATGAGCGAATTAACATCTTCTACCAGCTGTTGCATCATAAAATGCCCGCCATCTATCCACATGCGGATATTCCTGTTCACTCCTGGTATGCACCGGGAGATGACCTCACCACCTTTGAAGGGGAGGACTCGCTCTTCGTTGCCAATATTTTCGAACACTACCTGATGGCAGTGAGGAGTTCTATCCGGAACGGAAACTGGCAGGAATCCGACCGGCTCTTACAGGAACTGCAAGCATGGCAGCTGGAAATTGATCCTTCACTGATCAGCCCGGCAAAGATCAAGGCTGAGATACGCTACAACAGGATGAATATCTTCAGTCGTTCCCGGGTGGGCTATTTCATCTTTGGCGGCCTTCTGCTCATTTTCGCTTTCTTGCATATCCTGCATGAACGAAAATGGATGAAGTATGCCGGCAGGATCCTTGTCGCGGCCATCACCGGCTTGTTCCTTTTCCACCTCTACGGCATGGGCCTGCGCTGGTATATTGCCGGACATGCCCCCTGGAGCAACTCCTACGAGACAATGGTTTACATCGCCTGGGTCACCGTGATGGCGGGCCTGATCTTCGGACGCAGAAGCACCCTAACTCTCGCTCTGGCTACTCTCTTTGCTGGTGTTATCCTCTTTGTCTCCGGACTTAATTGGATGGATCCACAAATAAATACATTGGTGCCGGTTTTGAAATCACCCTGGCTGATGTACCATGTGGCGGTGATCGTGGCTGCCTATGGCTTCTTCGGAATAAGCTTTCTACTGGGAACGATAAATCTGCTACTGATGACTTTTCAACATGCCGGTGAGCGGATGGCTCTTCGCATCAAAGAGCTGGGCATCATCAATAACCTATCACTTCTGGCTGGGCTGGCCCTGATGACCGTAGGCACCTTCCTGGGTGCCGTCTGGGCCAATGAGTCCTGGGGTAGATACTGGGGCTGGGATCCCAAGGAGACCTGGGCTTTGATCACGGTGGTGGTATACGCTATCGTCACACACCTTCACCTGGTGAAGCGATGGCAGAGCGAATGGCTCTTCAACCTGCTCTCTGTGCTTGCTTTCTCTTCTGTTCTGATGACCTTCCTGGGCGTGAACTACTTCCTGAGCGGCATGCACTCCTACGGTCAAACAGATACTGCTCCCTCCGTTTTCGTCATCATTGCAGCTGCTTTTGCCACTATAGGTATGCTGGGGCTGGTGTCGTATAAGAAAGCTACTAAAGGAAAGCTGTGAGCTGTTTGTTTCAAACCTTGAACATCAAACATCAAAATTATTCATATGATACAATGGGGTTTTATCGGTTGCGGAGACGTCACAGAGAAGAAAAGCGGTCCTGCCTTCCGCAAGGTGGAGGGATCTGAAATAGTTGCGGTAATGCGTCGCGACGGTGAGAAAGCAAGGGAGTATGCCGAGCGACATGGCATAGGAAAATGGTACGACAATGCAGAATCATTGATCCATGATCCGCAGGTGAATGCAATCTACGTAGCTACTCCTCCCGGATCACATGCAGCTTACGCCATTGCTGCCATGCTGGCCGGCAAGCCGGTCTACGTGGAGAAGCCGATGGCAGCCACCTGGGCGGAGTGCTGCGAGATGAACCGTATATCACACGAGACAGGAGTGCCCCTCTTTGTGGCATACTACCGTCGAACGTTGCCTTACTTCCTGAGGGTAAAGCAACTAATCGCCAATGGAGCGGTGGGTGAGCTTTCCACTGTTGAGATTCGTTTTGCCATACCTCCCTACCGGAGTGATTATGACAGTGAACAACTGCCCTGGCGTGTAAAGAAAGAGCTTGCCGGTGCTGGATATTTCTATGACCTGGCATCTCACCAGCTGGACCTGCTCGATTTTCTCCTGGGTGAGATTACTGCTGCTGCCGGCTTTTGCACCAATATTGGTGGTTTATATGAGGTTGAAGACAGTGTCTCCGCGGCGTTTCACTTTCAGTCGGGATTGCCTGGTAGCGGCAGCTGGAGCTTCGTCGCTCCGCCCAATACCCACACCGACATGATTATCTTCACCGGCAACCGGGGCAAGCTCACCTGTTCCACCTTCATGTTTACTCCCATACGGCTTAAAAATCCGGATGGGGTGCTTGAATACCAGGAGGAGAATCCGGATAATATTCAGTATAACCTTATTGAGAGCATTGTCAATTACCTTAATGGGAAAGGTGAGATGCCGGTGAGTACGGGGATCACTGCTGCCCGTACCAACCTGGTGATGGAGAAAATAGTGAATGGGAATACCTGATGATTACCCTGCTTAGAAGCGACTTTCTGATCTCTTCTTCTTCCATATCTGCCAGGAGTTGACCAGGTTCTGCCAGAGCACATACATGCCGGGACCGAGCGTGGCGAGTGGATTGAGATAGGTCTGCGTGAGCCAGATGGCCAGCACTGTGTTCTTTTGCCCCAGGCTCTGTCCACCGGCCACTGTACGATTAAAGTGACGTCCGATTTTTCGACCAAAAAAGAACTGAGCCAGGCAGATGAGCAGCGATACACCGGCAATTATTGCCTCCAGGGTGTAGTTACCGTCATCCTGTAACTTCACATATTGGGTCACATTACCAATCACCACCGTGAGGGCGGCAGCCCAGAGATAGAAAGAGAGAATCTGTGCTGAATAGATCTTCCGGTGGAGTGCCGGAGCGCTCTTGCGGATGAAGAGTGCCAGCAGGAAGGGACCTATCAGGATGGGCATCACGCTGAGGAGGATATGCCAGAAGGTGGTGCCAAAGGAAACACTGTTGCCACTTTCTCCAATCAATGAAAGGAAGAGAGGTGCAATGAAAGCCACCGAAAGGTTGCTTACGATGGAATAGGCAGCCGTCACTGAGATGCTGCCTCCCAGGATGCCGGCAACAACAGGGGCTGAGGTGGCAGTGGCTGTCAGCACACAGATCATTGCCGCCTGAGCCAGCACCTCGTTGAACGGACGCAGGGCTAGGTAGATCAATGCGCTTCCTCCGTACTGGATGGCCATCAGGATGTAATGGAAACGGGTAAGCTTTATGTCCGCCCATTTAACGCGACTGTAGGTGATGAAAAGCATCAATGCCAGCAGCCATGGGATGACAGGTGAGAGGATGGATAAGATCTGATGAAAAGCGATACCCAGTAGCATGGCCACCGGGAGAAGGTATTTCTCGAGATGCTTCTGCATGTCAGTTATAGTAGTTAGCCGGTGTGGATGAGGTGTCCGATTGCCGCAGCAGATCTTTGTGCTGTATCTCGGTCATCCACTGTTTGCGGTCAAGCACCAGATCGTTGATGAACTGTTCGATCTCAACCAGGTACTCATTCATTGGGTACTCGGATACTTCGTGACCCACATCCTCGATGCTGTAAAAAATGAAGGGATATCTCTCCTGCCTGAAACGTTTCGCCAATTGATGGCTGCCGTACATGCCCAGGTGGAACAGTCCGGTTTTGTTGTAGGGCACCAGCTGGTCGGCTGTGCCGTGAAAGAAGAGGGTGGGGGCGGGAGCCTTTTTATAGGACGGGAGCCCTTCTCTACTGAAGATACCACCGGCAAAGGAGATGACTCCGGCATAGCGGAATGTCTCCGGCAGCTCTTCCGCAAGCTGATGGTTGTTCTGTTTCATATAGTCGGCATGTAGCACGGTGATGGCACCGGCACTTGAACCGCTGATGATAAAGAGTGATGAGTCTATCCGCAGTTCTGAGGCCTGTTCCAGCAGGTATCCGGTGGCAGCATAGAGATCCTCCACTGCCAGATGAATAGCGTTCAGCAGCGGCTTATAGTTTAGCATTCCGGGTGCTTTCTCACCTTTCATCCCCAGCCTGTAGTCGATAGAGGCCACGGTGAATCCCCGTTCCGCGAAATAGCGGTAGTAGGGCAAGTAAATCTCTTCGCTTCGATTACCCTCTTTGAATCCGCCTCCAAAGACGAAGATGAGGCAGGGCTGTGGCAGGATCGAAGCGGAATCGCTCCGGTAGAGATCCATTTGCAGTTCCACCCCTTCTCTTACAGCGAAAAGGCGGGTCTCCTTCTCCACAATGGCGGCTTTCACCACCAGTAGCGGAGTAAGAAGAACGAACAACAGAGAAATCCTTTTGTGTAACATCACTTATCCTCAATAAAATTTGTTACCAGTTTCAATATCTCATTTTTGGCCCGGTCGTAATCGTCGTTGCAGACCGTCACATCGAATCGAGGCGCGAAGCTCATCTCATATTCTGCCTTTGACAGCCTGTTCTCAATAACCTGTGCAGTGTCGGTTCCCCTCTTCTCGAGACGTTCGCGCAACACCTCCACAGAAGGAGGCATGATGAAGATGCTCAGCGCCTGTTCACCATAGTTCTGCTTTATGTTTAGGCCTCCCACACAGTCCACGTCGAAGACCACATTGCGGCCTTCGTCCAGGATGCGATCAACCTCGCTTTTGAGGGTGCCGTAATACATGTCGCTGTAGACCTCTTCATATTCGAGGAACTCGTTGCGGTTAATACGTTCCCTGAATTCGACAGGAGAAAGGAAATAATACTCTTTCCCATCTTGCTCCTCTCCCCGAGGTGCACGGCTGGTGGCTGAGATCGAAAACCGGAGGTTCAGTCCCTGCGACAACAGGTAGCGGACCAGTGTAGACTTGCCGGCTCCGGAGGGTGCGGAGAAAATGATCAGTTTTGCCATTCTGTGTTGGGTTTTTGTAACAGCAGTACCAAGAAGGTGCAGTTCAGTTACAATACGTTCAATATCTGTTCCTTGATTTGTTCCAGCTCATCTTTCATCTGAACCACGATGCGCTGCATACCTGACTGGTTCGATTTGGAACCGAGGGTGTTGATCTCCCGGCCTATCTCCTGGGCGATGAAGCCCAATTTTTTACCTTGTGAGTTGTTCTCGTGAAGTGTCTCCGTGAAATAATCGAGATGATGAGCCAGGCGGGTCTTCTCCTCGTTTACGTCGAGTTTTTCGAGGTAATAAATCATCTCCTGTTCCAGACGGTTGCGGTCTACCTCCACCCCTTCCAGATTGGCCAGAGCTTCGTATAGCCGGCTTTTGATCTTTTCCGTCCTTTCCGCTTCGAAAGGTTCCACCGCTGACAACAATGAGCGGATAGCCCCAATATTATCGGTAAGCACCTGCTGTAACATCTCTCCCTCCTGTTGACGGAAGCGTATCAGCTCCTCCAGTGCCTCACCGATGGCTTTTTCGATGCTGAGCCACTCCTCTTCGCTGAGTGTTTCGCTTTCCTGCCTCATCACATCCGGCAAACGAAGCAATACAGAGAACCAGTCGTCCGGTGTATCCACACCCATGTCTGTAGCCAGGGCGCTGAGCTCATGGTGATACTGGTGCAGTACATTAGAGTCAATCTTCGAAGTCACATCACGGGAGATCAGATCCACATTCATCGTCAGATCAACCTTTCCCCGTTCCAGTCGCCGTGAGAGCATATTGCGCAGAATAAGCTCCTTCTCCCGATAAACTGAGGGTATGCGGGCTGAGAGATCAAACTGCTTGCTGTTTAAAGACCTTATTTCTATTGTAATTCTTTTGTTCGGCAGCTCAGCTACCGCTTTACCGTAACCGGTCATTGAATGTGTCATTGTTCCTCTTTTCAATAAATTTAGACTATTTGAGTCGCCATCGCTCCTCGATTTTCAATTCTCGCCATGGCATAGTTCAAGCAAGCTTGACTCTGCTCATTGGCTTGACGAAACAGATTCAGCAAAGGTAGCATTTTTGACAAAATGGTGAGCCGGCAGGTCAGGCATTCTCCTTGCGTGTCGCCTGTTTTTCCTTTTCTTTTGCCTGGCGATCCTGTTTGTCACGTGCATCGGCCAGGATCAACAGCTTCCGTGTCTCAGCGAAATTGGAGATCAGAATGAAGAGACAGGCAGCAGAGGCCAGGTACTGGATCGTACCGGGGAGGAACACCTCAACAGTGATAAATGCTGCCAGTAACAGTCGCACCTCGGTGGGGCCGAAGATGCCGGAGTCGATGGAGTATTGTCCCCCGATCTTGTAGCGCAACTGTGCGGTGATCATCTCCCAACCGTAAAGGACCACGAACATGAATCCGGCGTACTTCCACACTCCCGGTACGTAAATGGAGAATCCCAATCCGATCAGAATGGTACCGATCCAGTCTACCGTCACATCGAGTGAGAATCCATACCATTTACGGGGGGTATTGCGATAGTAAGCCAGCCGTCCGTCGAGAGAGTCGCCGAACCAGTTGATGAAGAAGCCGAGGATGGAGAGCAGTAACCAGTAGCGGTTCAGGTAGGCACCCATCACAAAGCTGGCTGCTACCATCATGTTGCCGATTAAGCCGATGGCAGTGAGCCCGTCGGAAGAGATCCAGGAAGGAACTTTCTGTACCAGGTAGGCAATCGATTTCTGTTCCCACGCACGGAGGATGTTGGTCCTTTGGCGATCGGTGGCAATCAGTCTGAGCGACTTGGCCATGTTCTTTTTTGTTGTATTCATCTCCGTCTCTTTTATTTGATTTTCTATCCTATTACAAATGTAGCCATTAAATTTAATGTTACGAATTTGTTTCCATAAAATTGAACAGGTTGAGTCGTTTTCACCCATTAAAAAAAGCCGCCTTCCGAAGAAGACGGCTCAATATGCAGAATGAAAATTGTAGTGTTACTACTCGTTGTTTTCACCCTCATCGGTGGGGACGATCAGCTTGTAACCCTTCCCGTGGATGTTGATGATCTCTATGTTGGGCTCCGGCTTGAGGAGCTTGCGCAGCTTGGTGATATAGACATCCATGCTGCGGGCGTTGAAGTAGGTGTCCTCCTCCCATATCTGTTTCAGCGCATGGTTGCGTTCCAGAATGTCATTGGCGTGGGCACAGAGCAGTGAGAGCAATTCAGACTCCTTGGTGGTGAGCTTCGTCTGCGCTTCGCCGATCGTGAGGATCTGCTTCTGCGTGTCGAACGACATGTTACCGAAGTTGTATACCTGTTGCTCTCTGCTTTTCTTTCCCTTGACGCGACGGATGATTGCCTCGATGCGCAACACCAGCTCTTCCATACTGAATGGTTTGGTGATGTAATCATCGGCACCGGCCTTGAATCCTTCCAACACATCCTCCTTCATGTTCTTGGCAGTTAGGAATATGACTGGTATCTCGGTGTTGATGGTTCTGATCTCCTTTACCAGGGTGACACCATCTTTCTTGGGCATCATCACATCCACTATACAAAGGTCATACTTGGTCTTCACAAACCCTTTGAAACCGGCTTCCCCGTCGGGGAACAGGT
>CAZBFS010000028.1:0-13689 GCA_964491215.1 uncultured Proteiniphilum sp. | reverse complement strand
ACCTGCGGAAACCCTTTTTCGTAAGGTTTATAGAATGAGTGATCGATGCCTGGTGCACCCGCCACGATAAACTGATAGCCGTCGGCAAAACCCTTCACTGCCTCCAGCATCGAGGGCAGGTTGTTGCGTATCTCCTGCTTGCGGCTGCCCGCGAGCAAAGCGATTACCGGTTTTTCTTCCAGTCCGTTTGCTGCGGCAAACTGGCTGAACGACTCACCCCGGTGACTCCGCTGTGCAATCGCATCGACTGTGGGATTGCCCACGTAGTGCACCGGATAATGATGTTCACGGTAGAAATCAACCTCGAAAGGGAGGATAGAGAGCATCTCATCCACATATTTTTTGAATGACTTCACACGATACTCCTTCCAAGCCCATACCTTGGGGGAGATATAGTAAAATACCGGGATTCCCAGCTGCTGCTTTACAAATTTCGCGATCTTCAGGTTGAAGCCGGGGTAGTCGACCAGGATCAC
Source organism: uncultured Proteiniphilum sp. (assembly GCA_964491215.1). GTDB lineage: Bacteria > Bacteroidota > Bacteroidia > Bacteroidales > Dysgonomonadaceae > Proteiniphilum. The sequence goes on along the minus strand of CAZBFS010000028.1, from coordinate 13,213 downwards.
CCCATCGGGACGAAATGAAGCGATATCGCTCTTGCAGAAGGAGAGATTGCGCAGGATGGCAGGGGCATGCAGCAATACCGGCATCAACCCCATGTATGCCATCTCACGGTAATGCTTTACCAATGTTCCTCCGGCCTGCTCCATCAAGTCACCACCGAAAAAACGGAACTCAGCCTCCAGGTCCAGTTTCAACAGCGACCGCATCAGGTTCGATGCATGCAGATCGCCCGACGCCTCTCCAGCAATGATGTAGTATTTCATATTTATTCGTTTCTGGTTCTTGGTTTCTGGTTCTTGGTTTCTGGTTCTTGGTTCTTGGTTTCTGGTTCTTGGTTCTTGAATTTCAAACGAAATAACCGACTAACAAATAGACTGCGAACTTTGAACCATGAACTATACGTCCCACTTTTTGAGTTCCGGCAGAAAATCATAGGCCGTCATATCGATCTTCACCGGTACCACGGCAGCATACCCCCTGTCCAGCGCCCATTCGTCGTTGTCCTCGTTATCGGCCTGCCAGTTCTCGAAGTTGCCGGTCATCCAGAAGACATCTCTACCCGCCCCGTCTTTCGAGCGCTGGTACTCATTCACCCACTTCCCCTCTGTCTGGGTTGTCATCCGTACGCCCTTGACCTCGCCCGGTGGCACATTCACGTTCAGGCAGACACCCCGGGGCATTCCTTTTTCCAGCACCTCGGAAGCCAGTCTGCGCGCCAATGAGGCGGTCGCCGAAAAATCGGCATCCGGGGAGAAGTCACATAGCGAGAAACCAATGGAGGGCACCTCAAAAATGCACCCCTCGATGGCGGCACCCATCGTGCCGGAGTAGATAACGCTAATGCCTGCGTTTGAACCATGGTTAATTCCCGAGACCAGCAGATCCGGCTTACGCGGCACGAACTCGTTCAGTGCCAGCTTCACACAGTCTACGGGTGTGCCGTTACAGTGGTAGGCCGTCAGCCCCTCTTCACGGTGATAGACACTTGCACGCAGCGGATGCGAGGTGGAGATGGCGCTCGACATGCCCGACCTGTGTGAGTCGGGTGCAAAGACGATGATCTCTCCCAGTCCCTTCATCGCTTCAATCAGCGATTTGATGCCCTTCGCCTGATACCCGTCGTCGTTGGTGATCAGTATCAGCGGTTTCTCATTACTCATAAGCTCATTTTCCATTCATACAAAGATAAGGAAATTAAGCCATTTTCGTGTATCGGGAAATGTTACGAAACTATTAAATATGACCACTCCACTATCCGAACCCCAACAATTTCGTATCTTTGGTTGTTTTTACCCTACAAACCAATCTCAGATATGCGAAAAATTACAATCCTCTTCTGCCTGCTGATCGCCTCGGCAACCCTCTTTGCCTCGGAAGTGAAGCCGGTAAAGAACCTCATCGTGATGATCCCCGACGGGACATCCCTCAGCGTCTACTCGGCAGCCCGCTGGTTTAAGTACTACAACGGCATGGGTGAACAGCTCAACGTAGACCCCTATATCACCGGCACGGTTACCACTTTCTCCTCCAACGCTCCCATTGGTGACTCTGCTCCCACCGGCTCTACCTATGCCACCGGCGTGCTCCAGCAGTCGGGCAACGTGGCCATCCATCCCGAAGTGTCGGACAACGATATCTTCGCGGTAGAAGCCGAACGCACATGGCAGCCGGCAGCCACCATCCTGGAGGCATCGAAGATAGAGAAGAAGAAAGCGGTGGGACTGGTGGTAACCTGCGAGTTTCCACACGCCACGCCGGCCGACTTCTCGGCACACCACTACAAGCGCAGCAACTACAGTGCCCTGGCACCCCAGATCGCTTACCAGAACCTGGACGTGATGTTCGGCGGTGGCAACGGCATCCTCACCAACGACATCAAACAGCACTTCGCAAACAACGGCACCACGCTGATCAGCGATGACCGCATGGCACTGCTTAACTATAACGGACCGGGGAAGGTGTGGGCTCTCTTCGGTGAGAAAGCACTCCCCTATAACATCGACAGAAACCCCGACAAGGTGCCCTCCATAGCCGAGATGACCGGCAAGGCACTGGAACTGCTCTCGAAAAACGAAAACGGTTTCTTCCTGATGGTGGAAGGGAGCCAGGTGGACTGGGCAGCGCATGCAAACGATGCCGCTACCATGATCGATGAGTACCTCGCATTCGATGAGGCGGTAGGCAAAGCTATCGAGTTCGCCATAGCTGATGGCAACACCGCCGTGGTGATCCTCTCCGATCACGGCAACAGCGGCTTTTCCATCGGCAGCCGGCGTTGTGGTGGCTACGACCGTCTCTCGCTGGAGGATATCTTCGGCACCGTCTCCGGTTACAAGATGAGCAACAATGCACTGGAGTCGTTACTGGTTGACACACCACAGGACCAGGTCAAGGGCGTCTTTATGGCGTATACCGGCATCGACCTAACCGATGAAGAGCTGCAGCTGTTGCTCTCATCGAAGAACTACAAGGAGTCGGACTATACCAAGGTGGGCACAAGCAACAACCTGGCGCACAACATCGGAAATATCCTGAATGAACGTACCTGCTTCGGATTCACCACCGGCGGCCACACCGGCGAGGAGGTGCTGCTGGCAGCCTACCACCCGCAGGGTGACGTGCCCCGCGGTAACATGCGCAACACCGTGCTGAACCAATACCTGCAGGAGGTGATCGGACTTGAATACTCACTCCAAGAACTGTCGGACCGCATCTTCGTGAAGCATGCCGATGTTTTTAAGGGGATGAGCTACTCCATCAACCGGAACAACCCCGACTTCCCGGTGCTGATGGTGAAGAAAGGGAAGACACGCATGGAGATCCCCGCCTTCTCATCGGTGGTCAAGAAAAATGGCAAGTCTTTCGACATCGGATCGGTGGTGGTTTACATCGACAAGAATGACACCTTCTATCTCCCGGCAAACCTGAGAGAGATGTTCTGAGAGATCAAGCATCAATGAAACGAAAAAACTCCGCTCAAACCTGGCGGAGTTTTTTATGCGAACAGGGCTCTAATGCTTAAAGCTCCTTCTCTTCCCGGATCCTGAAATCTCCCTGGAAGGAGATCGACTGTCTGTTGAAATCGTTCACCACGAGGCGGGATGAACCATTCTCCCAGATGTCGAAGCTAAAAGTCACCGGCCGGTCGAGATCGAGTATCGTGATATGTGCCATCCAGCTGCCACGGCGGCTTCCGGGACCGTAACTGTAAGTGAAATCAGTGCTGGCAAACTGAAAACCACCCTCACGGGGATCCATTGGTGCCCGATAGGCACGACCGTAATAGGGCAGATAGGCCTTCACCGTGTCGGGTGACACCGTTACATCGTAATAGGGCGACAGGTAGACCGACTGATAGCCGGTGGGATAGGCATATGTAGCTTCAAACCGGAAGGATGACTGCTCCACAGCCTCCTGCACCTCCAAAGCCAGCCTCTCCTTCTCTGCGGCTGTCTGTGAGCTGCCGCATCCCCAGAACATGAGCAATAATAAGAAGAGGCTGAGTGCATAGGATAACTTTCTTTTCATTGTTTACTCCTCCATCATTTATATATCGCATGATTCATCTGCGGATTACACTCTGTAATCCTTCAGAGATGATTCTCATCTAATTAACAGCGTGAGAGCCCAAATTGTTTCAGCCAATTAATTGACGGATGGGATCAAAATGAAAGAGATAGAAAAGCAACATCACGACAAGATTGACGTATGCCAGCCAGACACCGTTCTTCGTGTTCGTACGGGTGAGATAATAAGCATTCAGGTATGAGATGAGCGCGAGTGCAAGGGTGAAAAAGAAGAGCGTACCGCTCCAGTAGAGTACCTGCAGAAGCAACAAAAATACAATCAGGTAGACAACGAACTTCAACAACGTCAGGGTGAGCACCTTGTCGCGGAAGAAGACGCGGGTGCTGAGGATCATGTTGGTGAGAAAAAAAAGAAAAACCAACAGCAGTCCAACCCACTCCACAACGGAATAATCGGGCAGGGCCGGCAGTGAGATTGCGGCATAGAAACGGAAAGGATGCAGAAAACCGGGCAGGTCACCCAGCAGGTAGGCGAGTGAAAAGAAGGTGAATCCCACCAGCAGGATACCGAAGAGATAGGAGAGACGTGCCCGTAACTGGGGCCCTCGCATGGAGCGTTCACCTCTCCACCAGAGAGGTACAAGGACCAATGCGCCAATGTGAAAGAGAGAAGCTATGGCAATCAGCACTCCCGACCGGTAAGAGTAGAGATAGGCATCCTGCTTCTGATAGGATTGCAACAGCGGGAAAAAAGCCAGTACCACCGGGACCACCGCCGCAAGAGCAGGCGTCATCACCAGAAATCGCGGATGAAGGCTCATCAGCAACAGGGGACCGATAAACGGCAGATTAGACCGTGTGCGGATCAATGCGAACCGGTTGTTCATCGAACTGATCAGCCAGGCTATTACAAGCACGGCAAGCGTGGAGACAACCAGTGAGATGACAGGATTGATGAAAAGAGGAGCCGTGAATTTCCACAAGTAACCGGCACCGGGCGAGACCAACAGCTCTGACTCACTATTGAGAAAGAGCAGCAGCCGCATCACCAGGATCACCAACACCGAGGGAAAAGTTACGAAACGACCCTCTACAAAGGTTCTCCGGAAGGTGAGGACAGATGTGGACATATCAAAAAAAGATAAAGCGGTGAAGACTATCGCAGGTCGAAGCCAATATCCTTCCGGAAGGTACACTGTTCAAAACAGATACGGGAGATGGACCGGTAGGAACGCTCCAGCGCTTCATCCATGTTCTGGCCATAGGAGGTGACGGCCAACACACGACCACCATTGGTTACGATCCGGTTATTTCCAATTCTGGTGCCGGCATGAAATAGGATGCTGTCGGTTACCTCATCCAATCCCAGAATCTCTTTTCCCTTCTCATAGGATCCCGGATAACCACCTGAGACCATCATCACCGTGACAGCCGTACGGTCGTCAATCTCCAGCTTTTTCCGATCAAGAGTCTCCGTGGTGACCCCAATAAAGAGATCGAGCAGATCGGACTTGATGAGCGGCATCACTACCTCTGTCTCCGGATCGCCCATGCGCACATTGTATTCGATCACCTTCGGTTCATCCTCTACCTTGATCAGGCCCAGGAAGATGAATCCCTTGTACTCTATCTTTTCTTTGCGTAATCCCGCAATGGTAGGCTCTACGATACGGGTACGCACCTTCTCCATAAACAGCTCGTCGGCAAAAGGTACTGGTGACACTGCACCCATCCCACCGGTATTGAGTCCGGCATCTCCCTCACCAATACGCTTGTAGTCCTTGGCAACAGGCAGGATCTTGTAGGAGCTGCCATCAGTCAACACGAATACGGAACACTCGATGCCCGAGAGAAACTCCTCAATCACCACCTTGCTGCCTGCCTTTCCGAACATGCCGTCGAGCATCTCCCGAAGCAACTGTCTAGCCTCCGTCACATCATCTACAATCAGCACTCCCTTACCGGCAGCCAGTCCATCGGCTTTCAGCACATAGGGTGAGGGAAGAGAATCAAGAAATGCATCTCCCTCAGCAATATTCTCCGGTGTCACAGTCAGATAACGAGCTGTAGGAATCTGATGGCGCAACATGAACTCCTTGGCAAAATCCTTACTTCCCTCCAGCATGGCTCCTTTTTTTGAGGGACCGATGACGGCAATATGACAGATGTCCTCATCGTCACGGAAAAAATCATAGACCCCTTCCACCAAAGGATCTTCGGGACCTACTACTATCATGTCAATATCGTGCTCCAGAGCAAATCGCTTCATAGCACCAAAATCGGTCACCGCTATGGGCACATTGGTGCCCAGCTGGGCGGTCCCTGCATTGCCGGGTGCAATGTAGAGATTATTCAGATAACTGCTTTTACGTATTTTCCACGCCATGGCGTGTTCACGACCTCCGGAGCCAAGAAGAAGAACATTCATAACCTCAGTGAATCCTTTTTGAAATTAGTAACCACTGCCCAGGCAATAAAAAGTGGGCAACAACCCACAAAGCTACTAAAAAAAATCAAAAATGCATGTAGCAGTTCTGAAAAATGGAAACAGCAGGGAAGAAAGGCGAAAATGAGCCACCATTCAGCCTGAAACAGTTATCTTTGCATTTCAAAAAACTATATGATGGTTCAAAACAGAATATGCAGCCTTTTTGGCATCCGCTACCCGGTGATTCAGGGCGGAATGGTATGGTGCAGCGGCTGGCGACTAGCCGCAGCGGTCAGCAATGCCGGGGGATTGGGACTGATAGGTGCCGGCTCGATGCACCCCGACACGTTGCGTCATCACATCACCCAATGCAGGGCAGCTACCGGGAATCCTTTCGGGGTGAACATCCCGCTAATGTATCCCCAGATTGAAGAGATCATGCAGATCGTCATTGATGAAAAGGTGCCTGTGGTCTTCACCTCCGCGGGTAATCCGAAGACATGGACCAACAGCCTGAAAAATAGAGGAATCACCGTGGTGCATGTGGTCTCCAGCTCCCGCTTTGCACGCAAGGCAGCAGAGGCCGGCGTGGATGCCATCGTTGCCGAGGGTTTCGAAGCAGGAGGCCACAACGGACGCGAAGAGACCACCACCCTCACCCTGATACCGCAGGCAGGGGCGGCCACCGAGCCCCCCCTTATCGCTGCCGGCGGCATTGCCACCGGTGCAGCTATGGCTGCGGTCTTCGCCCTGGGTGCCGAGGGGGTGCAGCTGGGCACACGTTTCGCGCTCACTGTCGAGAGCTCTGCCAGTGATGCCTTCAAACAGCACTGCATCGCGCTGAATGAGGGGGACACCCTCCTCTCACTGAAGAAGGTGAGCCCCACGCGGCTGGTCAAGAATGATTTCTTCATCAAGGTCCACGAGATGGAGGAGCGGGGTGCCACCACAGAGGAGCTTCGTGAGTTGCTGGGCCGTGGGCGGGCGAAAAAAGGCATCTTCGAAGGTGATCTCAGTGAAGGTGAGCTTGAGATAGGACAGATAGCCTCTCATATCCGGGAGATCCTGCCCGCCGGCGAGGTGGTTCGCGGCATGATGGAGGAGTACCACCAGGCGCTACAACGGCTGTCGGGACAGACATTCGCCTGATGAATACCCCACTACCTGAAACTAAAATCATAACAAAAAAACGATATATGACTGTTTACAGACGATCGCTCATCTCAATTTTCATCGCTTTGATAACCTTCACCGCTCAGACGGGAGCACAGGAAAAAAGGATGTTCACCCTGGAGGAGCTTATTCCCGGCGGGAAAGAATATCCCCGTTTTGCGCCACGCATCCCTGCCTCCTATCAATGGTATGGCAACCGGTTGATGGTAACTGAAAAAGACACTGTGTGGGAGCTGACCGATCCCGCGGGTAGAGGCAGAAAAAAAATGTGGCTCACCTTCGCTGAGCTCAGTACCGATCCTGCCATTGGGAAGCAACAGGTGTACCGGCTCTCCTTCCCGAAAGATGAGGGAGGAGTTGCCATCCTCACCACCGGAGAAGGTATCGGCACCTACAATCCAAAGCGAGAAAAGGTAGAAACTTTCTTCAGTTTCCCGAAGGAGAGTGCGAACCACACCCTCTCACCCTCCGGGCGTCACTTGGCCTTCACAAAGACGAACAACCTCTATCTTATTGACCGTGAAGGGAAAGAGCATATCGTCACAAATGAATGTGACAAAGGGATCGTTAGCGGACAGTCGGTACACCGCAACGAGTTCGGCATCAGCGATGGCATCTTCTGGTCGCCCGACGGCAGCAAGTTGGCTTTCTACCGGATGGACGAACGCATGGTGAGCAACTACCCGCTGGTGGACGCCTCAGCCAGGGTGGCAGAAGTGAAGCCGGAGAAGTATCCCATGACTGGGATGACCAGCCACCAGGTGACTGTAGGCATCTACGACATTCGCGACGGGAAGACCATCTGGCTCGCAACAGGAGAGACGGCCGGGCACTATCTCACCAACATCGCCTGGAGCCCCGGCGGAGAGGCACTCTACGTGGCACACCTCAACCGGGGGCAGGACACCATGCAGTTGAAACGATACAACAGCGTGACAGGTGAAAAGGAACTAACCCTATTCGAAGAGACTCATCCCAAATATGTGGAGCCGGAGAACCCTCCGCTCTTTGTGAGAGGCAGCCACGACCGGTTCATCTGGCAGAGCAAGCGCAACGGGTACAACCATCTTTATCTTTGCGACACCAATGGAAACATGTTGAAACAGCTCACCGACGGCAACTGGGAGGTGACTGAAATAACAGGCTTTGATGAGAAGGGAGAGAACCTTTATTTCCTCTCCACTCTCCCCTCTCCCATCGATCGTCATATCGGCTGTGTTAACATCAAAAGTGGGAAGATCACACAGCTCACCACACTACCCGGCATGCACAGCGCACAACTCAGTAGCTCAGGACGCTATATGATTGATCGCTACACTGCACATGACAATCCGGGACGTATCGACCTGCTCGACAGCCGTACCGGCAAGATCACACTGCTTGATGCTGCTGATGACCCCTACGCAGGTTACCTCATGCCCACAACGGAGAGTGGTACCCTTATGGCAGCCGACGGGGAAACCGATCTTTGGTATCGCATGGTGAAGCCTGCAGAGTTCGACCCCACAAATAAATACCCGGTGATGGTATATGTCTATGGAGGTCCCCACTCTCAGATGGTCAACAACCGGTGGCGCTACGGCTCCGGTGGCTGGGAGACACACATGGCGCAAAAAGGTTATATCGTCTTCGTGATGGATAACCGTGGTACAGCATACCGGGGACAGCAGTTCGAACAGGTGACCCACCGTCGGCTGGGTGTCGCGGAATGCGAGGATCAAATGAAAGGAGTAGAATTCCTTCGATCACTACCCTATGTGGACAGTGACAGAATGGCTATCCATGGCTGGAGTTACGGTGGCTATATGGCCATCAACATGTTGCTGCGCTACCCCGGAGTCTTTAAGGTGGGTGTTGCCGGCGGTCCCGTTATCGACTGGAAATACTACGAGGTGATGTATGGTGAACGATACATGGATACCCCGCAGGAGAATCCCGATGGATATGAAGAGAGTAGCCTTCTGAACAAGGCCGATCGGCTGCAGTCACGCCTGTTGATCATCCATGGCGATGAAGATCCGGTGGTGGTGATGCAACACACCATTCAATTCCTGAAGGCATGCATTCAGGCAGGCACCCATCCCGACCTGTTCCTCTACCCGGGACACGGCCACAACATGATCGGACCCGACAGGGTACACCTCCATGAACATATCACCCGCTATTTTGAGGATTTTATCGATTGGAGCAGACCTTGACCTTTCCGTGTGATCACTGACCCGCTCCGGGATAATTCCTGAAAAAGTTGCTATCTTTGTATCCATATATGCAGTACGAACTATTTCAATCGGAGCGATTCTCATTCTTCAGCCTGAGCAGTGGCAGCTGTGGCAACTGTTACTTCCTGGGCAACAACCGTTATGGCATCCTGATCGATGCGGGATTGGGCCCCCGTGTCATTAGAAAACGCCTTGCAGAACATGGCGTGGAGCTCTCCTCCATCATGGCAATCCTGATCACACACGATCATTACGACCATATCAAGTCTGCCGGTTACCTGGGAGAAAAGATGCACATACCGGTTTATGCCACCCGGGCGGTACACCGAGGCATTGATGCCTGCCCCATGGTCACCAACCGGCTGAACGGTTCAGCAAGATATATTGAAAAGGGGATCCCCTTTCAGATCGAAGATCTCCGCATCACCGCATTCGACGTACCGCACGACAGCAACGACAACGTCGGCTACTTCATCGAGTTTGCCGGTCAGAAGCTGACGCTGGCCACCGACGTGGGTACCATCACCGAGGAGGTGACACGCTATGCAGCGCAAGCCAACCACCTGGTGATCGAGAGCAACTACGACGAGGAGATGCTGATCAACGGGCGCTATCCTATCTACCTGAAAAGAAGGATCTCTTCAGGTACAGGCCATCTTAGCAACCGGCAAACGGCTGAGTTCCTGGCAGACAACATACACGACGGTATGCGCAACATCTGGCTCTGCCACCTCAGCGGCGACAACAACAACCCCCATCTGGCTTACGCTACCATCAAAGAGCATCTCAACCTCAGAGGCATTGAGGTGGGACAACAGATAGCACTTCATGTGTTTGAGAGAAATGTGCTGTCTGATAAAACCGAATTCTGATTAGCTCTTGTTGTTTTACATTATCTCACTTACAATGACGCTTTCTCCCATAATCCTCTTCACCTACAACCGTCCCGAACACACCAGGATGACCCTGGAAGCATTGAGAAACAATCACCTCAGCAACAGGAGCGAGTTGTATATCTTCTCCGACGGATACAGAAATGAGGGTGATAGGGAAGGGGTGACGAAAGTACGTGAACTGATCCGGTCAGTAGAGGGCTTCGCCGGGGTCCATATTGAGGAACAAGCAGGCAATATCGGCTTGGCCAGAAACATCATCGAAGGTGTAACACGTGTGGTGAATAAGCATGGAAAGGTAATCGTCCTTGAGGATGACCTGATTACCTCTCCATTTTTCCTCACCTTCATGAACGAGGCACTGGAGAGATACGAAAAAGAAGAGAAAATCGGCCACGTTCACGGTTTCTGTTTTCCACTGCAGGAGCTGCCCGATGCCTTTCTGATTAAATGGACCGGCAGCTGGGGATGGGGTACGTGGAAAAGGGCCTGGGATCTCTTCGATCCCGACGGGGAGGCTCTCCTGTCGGAGCTCATGAGAAAGAAAAGAAACAGGGAGTTCGACTTCAACGGCAACTATCCCTTTACCCGGATGCTACGCAGACAGGTCAACAAAGAGAACGACTCTTGGGCCATCCGCTGGAATGCAACCCTCTTTTTGAACGACCTGCTCTCACTTAATGCCGGCAAATCTCTGGTACAAAACATCGGATTCGACGGCAGCGGCCGTCACAGTGGAACTGATGAGATCTACACCACCCCGCTCCACAAGGGAGTACTGAGTCCTAAGGTGCCCCGGATCAGCGAGAACATGGCTGCAAGAAGGGCTTTCGAAAAATATTACGGACATACCAATTCATTCCTGGCAAAAGCGTCAAGACGGATCAAACGAATGCTAAAAAGCTGAGACCAGATGAAGATCCTGCTTATCAGCACATCAGACATCAGAGGTGGGGCAGCAATTGCAGCCTACCGGCTAATGAATGCTCTCAATGCCAACGGTCAGCAAGCAAAGATGATGGTGCGTGAGAAGCTGTCGGACAACGACAATGTGACACAGGTGGGCAGCAAAATGACTAACCGGTGGAATTTTCTTGCTGAGAGAGCACGCATCTTCACCTACAACCGATTCTCACGCCAAAGCCTGTTTGATGTATCAATGGCCGACAGAGGGCTCTCAGTCACAAATCATCCTCGTTTCAAGGAGGCTGATATAATCCATCTCCACTGGATCAACCAGGGGATGCTCTCACTGGATGAGATCGGCAGGATCCTTGCTTCCGGGAAAAAGGTGGTCTGGACCATGCACGACATGTGGCCCTTCACCGGTATATGTCATCATGCTGCCGGCTGTAACCACTACGAGAGCGGTTGCGGCAACTGCCCCTACCTGGCAGCACCTGCACAACAGGACCTCTCACATCGACGTTTTCTGATCAAGCAAAACACCTATGCCCGGGGCAAAATCACCTTCGTGGCCTGCAGCAACTGGTTAAGGGAGCTGGCTGAAAAAAGTCCCCTCACCAGTGGTCACCGGCTTCTCTCGATTCCCAACCCGATTGACACGAGGCACTACAAGCCGATGGATAAAAAAGAGGTACTGAATCGGCTGAGTCTTCCGCACGAAAAGAAATACCTGCTCTTTGCCGCCGCGAAGGCGTCCGACACACGCAAGGGCACCGACTACCTGGCAGAATCAAGCCGTATACTGGCAGAGCAACATGCCGACATCCATGTTCTGATTGCAGGCAGCCAGGGTGAGGAGATGCAACAACAACTTGCATTGCCCTCAACCTGCATGGGATATGTAACACCGGATGATATGCCAAACCTGTACAATGCCGCCGACCTCTATGTTACTCCCTCCCTGCTGGAGAACCTGCCCAACACCATCATGGAGGCGATGGCTTGCGGCACTCCCTGCGTGGGGTTCAATACAGGTGGTATCCCGGAGATGATCGATCACCGGGAGAACGGTTACGTGGCGCGCTACAGGGAGGCGGCCGACCTGGCAAAAGGAATTGAGTGGTCCCTCGATGAATCCGTATGGCCCGAGCTGTCAAAAAGAGCTCATACCAAAGCAATCAGGCTCTATGATCAATCAGTAGTTGCAAACAAATATATTGAGATATACCATGCATAAGCTCTCTGTCATCACCGTCACCTGGAACGCAGCTGCCACGTTGGAACGTACACTACTGAGCGTCCGTGAACAGAGCTGGCCTCATCTCGAGCACCTGGTCATCGACGGCGGGTCGAACGACGGCACCCTGGAACTGATTAGCCGTCATCACCACGAGCGACTGCGATGGGTGAGCGAACCGGACAAGGGGCTCTACGACGCGATGAACAAAGGGGCTGCCATGGCAACTGGCGACTATCTCTGTTTCCTGAACGCCGGCGACACCTTTTTCGCTGCCGAAAGTGTGGAGATGATGATGCGCTCCCTTGAGGGAGAATCGACACCCGATATCCTCTACGGCGAGACCGCCATCGTGGATGATGCCGGCACCTTCCTCCACATGCGGCGGCTGAAAGCACCCGAGAAGCTGTGCTGGAAAAGCTTCCGGCAAGGGATGGTGGTGTGCCACCAGGCATTTATCGTGAAACGAAATCTGTTCGAGCCCTATGACCTCACCTATCGCTATTCATCCGACTTCGACTGGAGCATCCGCATGATGAAAAAAGCAGGATCGATCTATAACACACGCCTCACGCTGATCAACTACCTGAACGAGGGGATGACCACCCACAACCGGAAGGCATCACTGAAGGAGCGCTACCACATCATGGCAATCCATTACGGACAGCTCTCCACATTCGCCAACCACCTCTGGTTCGTCATCAGGGCGATAATCAAATAGGTTCATACGTTAGTAGGTTGGTAAGTTGATATGTTCTTACGTTAATAGGTTTATGTTCAAGAACCAAGTATTATGAACCAGAAACTAAGATCTAAGAACGATAAACTTTAC
>CAZBFS010000027.1:0-14574 GCA_964491215.1 uncultured Proteiniphilum sp. | reverse complement strand
AACAGAACGCGTAGAGTGATCGCCGAGTGAAAACTTAGCAAACGAGGTAGTATGTAGAAACACCCCATAATTCTCCGATGACAGATAGAAAGGAATATTTTTATAGCAACGGCGGTTATTCACTCCCTGTCCGTCCTGATTTCTCATCTGGAACGTTTTTCCGGCGAGGTCAATTTTTGTAAACCGTTCTCCTGTTCCGTAAAAACACTCATCCGGCTTTGACTTAAAGGAACAGGAAGCCCGCTGCTGCTCTCCGTGGCGTTCCACGCAGGCCAGCGCAAAGGCATCGTGTCTGGCGGGAGAAAACATATCATAATCAGATAAAGAGATCTCCTTCACTCCGTCTGGGAAGAAACTAATTCTAACCGTATCGGCAGGGGCCGGAACCAGATCGCTCCACCAGTCGATTTGCGGTCTTGCGAAACTGACTACTGCTTTTTTATTCCCCCTGTGATCCCTCACAATCCATTCCAGTTCTTTTTTTTCGAAAGAAAGAGGATTCTTTTCCGTCAGTTCACCAGCAAGAGAAAGCATCTCTGAATCATCCATTACATCTCCACCGAACGTAAGCGACAAGCGCAAGATTTTTTGTCCGTAAGACTTTATGCGCAGCCTGTACTCTTTCTTTGGAACAGACAGGTCCGGAGTAATTTCATTGGAGTTGTGCTGCTGCTGAAAAGGGATCGTGATAAAAACCTCTCCATCTGTTTCATCAATTGCAGTAGGTGTACAGGCCCGCCACAACCGTTCCCCCTCATCGAGTGAGGGACTAAAATCCATAAAATCAAAAAGCTGATAATTTGTCTGTCTCATTGTGTTTCAAACTCAATCCACGTCACTCCTTCGGGAGCATCCTCTATTCCTTCCTGAAAATTGGCCATGATGGAATTCCACTTTTCGGCACGCGGGTTGTGTTCCACGGTCTTCGGATTCAATTCTTCAAGGCGCTCACCCGCCGGAATGGTGATGACCAGCATAAGCTGCCGGCCGTTTCTGTAAACCTTCACATGCTGAAAACCGGCATTGCAGAATCCTTGCAGCACCTCGGGCCACTCCTCCCGTTGTGAACGATGGTATTCCATGTAATCATGCTGCAGGGCTTCATTTTCCACCAGGTTTGCTGTCATAATGATATGTTTCTGTTCCGCTACTTCCTTCCCATCGCAATCATTCACCCTGTTAAAATGGTAGAAAGGTGTCTTATAAACCGTTACCTCCTGTTGGGGGAACCGCTCTTTCAGTCGGCTTTCAATCTCATCTGTCCGACCTTTATCAATATACAAGACCCAGTGATCCTCCCAGTTATATAGGCTGCCGCTCTCAATTTTATACGCTTCACAAAATTGCATCATATCTCCTTCAGAGATCACCCCCCTGGGCGCCACAATCTCTATGATTGAGTAGTCCCGGGGTGAGCCTGAGCTGCATCTTACAAAAAGAAGAACCGATGCAGTCATAAGGACCGATCTGACCAGCGTGCTGAAAAAAGTGGCATTTGGCATAGCGTAATCAATTAATAAAATAGCCAATCGACTGTTTCGTTTGCATCCTCATCCGTGAGTCCAGCATTTCTGGGGGATACCTCCGATGTGGTAAAGCCCAGTACCAACAGTGCACCCTTCCCGAGATTCAGGGTGTGCCTGCCGGGAGAAAAGGAATAGGTGTGGACATTCAACGCCGGCATACCCGATAGCTGAACCGCGTTCAACAGAACGGGATCGGCCTGGCCATACAGATTGGCAGATGCGTCGGTTTCCAGCGTAGGTGCTTTTGCATACGCCTTCTGATCATCCCTGAAATAACCGATCAATAATTTCACGGAACCGGCTGTTTCAAATTCTATCGTACTTCCGCTCTCCTTTTGAGAAGCCGCGTCCAGCCTGAATGCTTTCATATGCTGTAGCTCAGGCGCTATCTCTTCAATTACTGACTCACTTCCTGCTTGTAGTTTTTGCCCCTTTGTCAAGATTATTTTTTCCGTTTTTGGTCTGATCAGTTTTACATCTGCAGGGATCAGTGGCAATACTTGCGTATCGCTCTTCTCCTGCTTGTCGGACTTCAGCAATTGAATATTCTCCCTGAAATTATGCAGTTCCTGTTCATAATGAGGCAGCAGTTCTTCCCAGGTTTTATTTTTACCATCATCACCCCCAATGGGTATCCTCCTTTGTGCCGTCTGCATGCTGTTGGCGTAATAGTAGGTATCCTTTGTCAGCTCCACCAGCTTTCTGTAGTGCTCCAGGCTCTTCTCCAGCAGCGGCAGAGTTTCCTCCAGATATGCCATATCTTTGCTGTACTGATAGTCAAGCACTTTTTCGGCAGCTCTCACTTTGAGATTAAAGAAGTAAGCAAACTCCCTGTAAGCAGTTACATCATTCCGCAGACGCAGAAACTCATCCCTGTTCCTCGTGACACGCTTCTCTGCCCTGTCGATGGCAGCTACGGCCAGATCACCATGCTCCACAGCCTCATCCACAATCTGCAAGGGCAACTCACCCGTGTGCGGTATATTTTCCCATTTTCTCTCCACATACTCGATCAACTTCTCCCCTTCAGGCCCGCACGACTCATAGAAGCCGGGATATATTTTATACTTGTAGGGATTGACCAGCTGACTCATAAACATTCCCAGCAACAAGGTCTGCCTGTTTCCTTCGGTGATGCCAAACCTCCTGAGCAACTTGGGTGATATTTCACCGATCTGCTCATAGGCTTCCAGAATATTGGCCGACTCATTCCCGGAACCGTAGTATCTGTCAAGCTGACTGCTCCAGTAAGATATCTCCTGACTCCTTTCACGATCAGCTTTCCATGCATAACGGCCCCATGCCTTGTACCAGATCCAGTCCCTGTCGATCTGCTTCAGGCGCTCCCCGCCGGGCAGCTTATCGGCAGTATAGGGCCAGTCCCAGTAGGAAGCCTGCGGATACAAATGCAATCCGTTTGCTCCATGTACCTCATGCATCGCCTGAACCGATTTCTGAATAAAATCGGGTGAACCATACCTGAAAGGCTCCAGATTGGCCAGTATATGCACATTGTCGATGTGAACCGATCCGAGTGAACTGAGGTCCTGATGAATCTGAGACCAGGGTCCGCGGGGTTCATAGGTTGTGAGAGACTCTCCGTTGTATTTGTGCATGGTGTACAGGTTGCTGTATATGGGAAGCGCTTCGTCCATCACCATTTTGGCATCCGTGTCGTGTGCACGGACAATAATAGGCGGTTCATCGGTACGGCCCGATGCTTTCAGTCCATCCCTGACACCCGGGATGACCGTCTTTGTAAACCATTCCACATCATCCTCGTAGGTAGCCATTGCTTCACCCAGACAGACCAGCAGACCCACGTTGGGATACTTCTCTACGAAAGCGGCAATCGACTTTTGTGTATAGTCCGCAATCAGCGGCGTGATGGGCCTGTTTCTGTCCTGCGTCTGAATCCCGTAATGTTCGGCGAAAGGATTGGATACAATGATGTTATAAAACATCTGTATCACATAGATTCCCCGTTTGTCTGCCTCTTGGGTCAGAAAGGAGAAGATCTCCTCGTTCTTTCTGAATGTCTCCTCATCCACCTCCACAGCGAACGGATAGTCGTCCACCTTCACCAGCGAAGCAAACGGATGGCCGTTCCACAAATAGAGGGAGTTCATCCTGTTCTCGACAAGCATGTCGAGATACTCAATCCACAATTCTTTGTCGTAGAACCAGGGAAACGTTTCCGGGGTATAGGGATATTCATACACCGTTCTCTCCGGAAGATAATAAGGTTTTTGAAGTCCGATGCAGGCACCCCGCATCACCATCTCCGGCGCATCCGACAGCTTCACCGGAAGAGGCTGTTCCTCCCGGATGATATCCGAAAGCTCGTAACATCCGTAAAGGGCTCCCGACGGATCCTTGCCATACACCAGCGTGTGATTTTGATCGCTGTCGATATAAAAACCCTCATCGCCCAAACTATCCGGCAACGAGAATTCCAACTGTCCCACAACGGTTGCAGCTAATGAATCCTCTTTTTCCAGTATCCAGTATATTTTCCCGTTATGATCGCCGGAATTTGCCGATGCAATCTCCTCTACAATCACTTTATATTTTAATTCTTCCAGCGTGTTTTTCAATCGATCAACTCCAAACAACACTCTTTCCGATGCATGGGGTGTAACACGGATCACCACACTTTCGTTTTTGCAGGAGGCCAGGCTGAGCAAAGTGGCCAGCACAAACAATACACTTATTCTCATTTTTCTTCAGCTTCTTATTTTGGGCATTCTTATCGTTATCAAGCAGGACGGGAAGAACTCCTTTCTGTACTCAAAATGCATAGGACACAACGACCTCATCACCTGCTTCAATCCAAAGCCTGTAATCATTTCCGTCTATTTTTTCAATCTTCCCTCTTGTCGTTTTTGGGCGATTTTTACTGCTGAAATAAAGATAACCTGCTCCTTCAGATGCCTTGACACTGATACGCTTCAGATCCATCCTGATTTTTATTTCTCCCTCGGGAGTAGGTACCGATCCTTCCATCCATTTCAATCCTCCCAAATGTGGTTTGATGGAGAACTCACTGAACCCTGCCTTTACGGGCTGAATACCAAGATAATACTTGCCGAGCAGATAGATGGGGCTAGCTCCCCAGGAGTGGCAAAGACTTTTTCCATAGGGCCGACCATACATGGCAAGATGCGCTGCTCCCTGATCTTCGGGGTTATACTTTTCCCAGAAAGAAGTGGCTCCCTCTCCGATCATCCCGCCCCAGTAATCTTTTATCTCCTGCATCACCAAATCATGCTCTCCCAGTTCGCACAAAGCTTCCAGTTCATAGAAACGCATGTAGGGTGTAGTGATTTTCATGATGGAATCATTCAGCAGCACCGATTGTTTGACCGATTGTTTCTGCGCCGGAGCCAGATAATCATAAAACACCGCAAACATGTTGGCATAGCGGGTAATCTGAGGTTGCTGCACATTATTCAAGCGGTTGTGTACTAATGCCTGTTGATCTTTACTCCAAAAAGCCGGTATCAATTTTTCCTTGAGCTCCTTTGCCAGTCTGTCATATTTCGCCTGATCCTCCTCGTTGTCGTTCAATCCGGCACAAAGCGACATCGTTTCGAGACTCCGGCAGAAGAGTACCTGCTCAAAAGAGAGCTCCCCTTTTTTATCCATGTAACCGTCTGCCCAGTCCACAAACACCCAGTCGCCGGCAAGTCCCTCCACCATTCCGTTCTCGTTGGTGCGCCCCAGCACGTACGCCATCAGCGACTGCATACGGGGGTATATCTGTGCGATAAATTGCCTGTCGCCCGAAAACAGATAATAGTCGTAGATCGACATGAACCAGTAGAAGGTATAATCCATGATCGTGTTGATGTGGCTGGTCACCGGATCCTTCCCTCCCAGAAGCCAGATGGTGTTTTTGACCGTCTGTGAATCAAAGAAGATGTAGTAGTTCATCAGATAACTCTGATAGGCATCACCACTCCACACCCACCGGTCGCGTTTGATGCCGTCTATAAAAAACTCACGTGTGGTAAGATGCATCGTATAGGCACTCACATCCCATATCCTGTTCAGCTCCTCGTCGCTGCTCCGGAAGGATCCCCTATAAACCTCAGGCTTATACTCATACAACATGCTTACGCCGTTATATTCCACTCCCTCATCTTTTGTGATGTAGACATACCGGAAAGCCTTGCTGTTTTCCAGGGTAAAACTATCTGTGATACTGTATGTAAGTCCCACCGATTCATCCCTGACCCTGCCATTGTTGACGGAAAATTTGTCCAGCGTTTCGCAATATGCGCTGTCCAGCGCCTCCTCGCGGCTTTCACCGTAATAGATCAGCATATTTCCGTTACCGCTTAGTTTTTCAAACTGCAGAAACCCGATCGTCTCTCTTCCGAAATCGTATAGCTCACCTCCGTTCACCAGCTCTTTCGTTTGCACATCAAGCGGCGTTACTGCAAGCCTGTATGCCGATGGCAGCGCATCAATCGAATGAAAGCCGCCCGATCCCGCCCTGTAGTATGTTGTGGCAGAGGTGTCGCTGGCCTTTCCACTTTCGTCGATCCACTCTTTGTCTTCGAAAGTCACCCTCCACGAATCATCAGATTTTACTGTTCTGCCGCTCACAAAAATTGCAGGAGGAGCAGATTGATTCCATACTTTGATGTTAAGTTGATGTTTACCTGCAGGCAGCAGAAATTTGTCAGGCATCCCGAACTGCAGCTTCCCATCCAGCTTGATGTTATAGGTTCCCTCCACATTGATTTCAATCTCTTCCGGTTCTGAAAGCTCCAGCTCCTTGCTGAATTCCACCACCACATAGTGACTGTCTATCTTCCAGAAGGGCGGGAAAAAGGCTCCCCTTTCGGTGCGGCGATTATTCATCTTGTTACCCAGCCATATCTCATAGTCCCCCGGATACCAGATCCAGGTGGCAGGAGCTGCTGCCTGAATAAGCATTTGAGAGACTATCAACATTCCTGTGATCAGCAAAAACCTGTTTCGAACGATTGAAATTATTTTATGCATCATAAAAAGGGTTTATATATTCAGATTATGCTCATGTAGTATATCGGAAACTTTGACTATTTTCCCTGATTGAAGTGAACGATCCATGGCCTGTAGCAGGGCAACGGTGCCCACTCCCTCCCTGATGTCGGGATAAGCGGTAAAATCCTGCTCTATGCTGTCTGCAAAATACTCCAGGTAGTTCTGATACTCGCCGGCATGGTGGCTCTGCCCTTCGAACCGGAAATAGTAATTTTTATAAAGGGCTCCCCAGGTTATTATTTTCTCTTCACCGCTGTGGGTGGTTACCGCGTAGCGTAATTCATGATAATCCGCCTGGCTTGCTCCGTTGGTTCCCCTGAGGATGCAACTCATCCCGCTGTCACGTGTCGGAGGCTGCGTGGGAGAAGTATAGACCCCGCTCACCCGTGCAATCCTTCCATCCCTGGCACGAAAAATAAAATGCATGGTATCTTCGTTCTTCAGGCCAGCTTCTATTCCGTTCTGGCTGATCATCCCGAAGCCCACCACCTCCTCAATATCCGGCATATACCACCGGATAAAATCCACCGGGTGGCTCAATCCGCCATAAAGCCATTTAAAGTCGGATTTCAACGACCACTCCTTACTCAGGAACCAACGGTGATCGGCATGATAATATGCTTCCATTGTGATTAAATCACCAATGACACCTTCCTCGAAATCGGCTCGCTGCCGCTTCATCGGTTCAAAGAAACGGGAGCTCTGACCTACAAAGACTTTTCTTTTATGTTTCTCTGCCAGCTCCGTCAACTCCTTTGCAAGTGATAAATCATGGATGAAAGGTTTCGTGCAGACCACATGTTTCCCTTTTACCAGTGCCTGTTTTATGTGGGCAGCGTGCAGGTTATCGGGGGTATAAATGGCGATGATATCAATATCGGGATTGTTGAGCAGCTCTTCGTAGTCGGTGGTGTAAGCCTGCAGATTAAATTCCTTTGCACGTTGAATGCAAAGATCTTCATTTCTGTCGCAAATATTCACCAGATTCAACCTGCTGCTTGCGAGAGCGGCGGAGATGGCACTTCTGCCCTCTCCCAGCCCAAGGATAGCTATGTTTTGCATATTAGTCGAATAAATAATAAAATTCTTTTATTGGGCCCGCATTTGCCTTGACGGTATCGTTCACCATCGGTCCGTTATTTTTCCACACATTTCCGGGACCATTGGCATTCTGAAGAAACTTCTCCCCTTCCGTCCGGTTATCCTTCACAGTGATGAACGAAGATCCCTCATCGGTATAGAGATAAAACCAGTGAGAAGGAATATGCACGTAGCCGGGACTGTATATATCATGAATGTAGTTCTCCGAGATAACCGTTCCCGGCTGGCTTCCCAAGGTGTATATCCCCGCTACATCATACATGTGCTTCGCGTAATGATGGATATGATTTGCTCTAACGGTATTGTCCCGCATGACGCCAGGATTGCTGTTCCACCCCCAACCCAGACTTATTCCGGTGTAGGAAACTTCCCTGATTTCGTTGTGCGTGATCAGCACATTGTTTACATATCCTGCCGCAATGGCTACACAACCCCAATCCTCGTTTGTCACATCCTCGAAAAGATTATTCACAATTTGCTGATTAGAGCATACTTCTCTATGATCCAGCGGATTATAAGGGTAGTGCGTCTCGTGGGCCGATGGCGAGAAGCTGCCAATCAGGACGCCGTTTCCACCGATATCCCTGAACAGAGAGCCTTCCACTTTTCCTCCGCTGTTACCCAGTCTATAGTCTAAGCCGGTAGAGGCCAGATGGGTGAAAAGACACCGGTCGAAATCTACATTTTTCGTTCCCGAAAGCGTGACAGCAGCGGCAGGACGCCCAAGCCATCCCTGGTTGTCCAGATCGTGGTTGCCCTCCCTTTTCATTTTGGGATTGATCCGATAGGCCTCTGTCAGGTACATCCCTGCCTGCAACGGCACATGCCCTTTTTCAGTAGGGCGCATCCAGGAGGTATGGCTGAACTGAATATTTCTGAACTTTATATTTTCTACCGGGCGATCAAGCGTACCCTCAATCGACACCAACGTTTCAATTGCAGGGACAACCGCATGCAGGCTGTTGATATCTTCGTGTTCCCGCGGCATATAGTACAATTTCTGTTCCCTGAAATCGTGAAACCATTCACCCGGTTCATCAAGTAATGCCATCGCATTGGTCAGGTAAAAGGGAGACTCACTACCGGGAGTTGTCATCGGACTGGGCCAGGGACGGACAAACTGCAGCCTGCTTTCCGGATCATGAAATCTTATCGCGGCAGAATCTCCGCTCACTTCAATCGATTTGATTCGAAGATTGGAGATGCACCACATCTGATGCAGCACCATCTCCGCGTAAGGAGCATCGAGCACGGCCTCCACAGCCTTGGCAGGCACCCAGAGAATCTGATTCTCCACATCATTCCGCCGTATCCGGCTCATATTCTCAAAATCGACCACATCCCTGGCACGGACCGCTTTCCTGCCGTTTACCCAGAGCTGGCGAAAATCCAGAGGACGTCCATTAAAATCGGGCACATCTGCCACCCAATAGCGACCGGACTGCTTCCATCCACCGACCGGCATACCGCCGCTGATCGTCACCTTCGCTCCCTCTTCTGCTGAGGTGATAGTGGGAGATTCGGCAGTTCCGCTGTCTTCGGGACGCAGGTGAAGCGGTTCGTACAAATAGTATGTACCCTCTTTCAGTATGATATGTATCCCATCATCTATCCCGGAGACCTGTAACCTGCGCATTTCACGGGCCCGTTGCAGGGCTTCCTGTATTGTCAGCAGCGGATATTCCGCTGTACCTCTGTTCCGGTCGCTGCCATCAGGCGATATCCACACTTCCGTGGCAGAGAGACCGGATAAGAAACAGCTGATCAGAAAAATTATCCCAATTATTTTTGGTTTCATCATCCATCATTTTTATTATGATCTACCATAGTATTTCGATCCATTATTTTATCTTGACAACGGCATCCAGACCGTCATTTCTGTTTTACCCCTGTTACCCCAGGCATAATAGGGAACCAACCGGATGTTCGCCTTCTGTTTCTCTTTTGCCACAGGCCGGTATAGCTGATTCTTCCACGACTCTCCGTGGGCAAGCAATTCGGTCTCTCCCTCGAGGCAGACTACCGGGCTACCGTCAATCATTATCTTACGGGGCGTAAGCTCGATATCCGCAGGAATCAGGATATCATCCATATCATATACTCCGGCCAGATCGATCGATTCCAGACAATACACCAGCGGCCCCCTTTTTATGGCCACTTGGTTCCTGATCTCCTCCGCCAACGGGTTTGCTTCCATCAGCAGGGTCTGCATATCCAAATCCAGCTCAATGATATCGCCTTTCTTCCATACTCTTTTAATCTCGGCATAAGTTCCATTTGTCAGGTCCGTCTTCGCCGGCTTGCCGTTCACCTTCAGTTGCACGTTGCCACTCCACTGGGGAATCCGCAGAAAGAATGTAATATCCTTGCCGGCTGCAATCCGCTCTACCGTGAACCTTACCTTTCCATCTGCCGGATAGTCGGAAACCTGCGAAAGCGCGATCGACGTTCCGTCGGGCAAGGTTGTACTCAATTCGTTTCCTCCATAAGTATGGAACCACAATGCACCTTCGGATACCGAGTAGAAGTAGTTGTGCACCTCACACAAAGTCCGTACCGTATTGGGTGGACAGCAGTTGCAAAGCTTGATGTACTCCTCCCGCTCTTTTGACCAGCGCATGGTATAGGGAAAATCATCCGATACACGCAAGGGGTTGGTATAGAAAAAGCGATTGCCATCGAGGCTCACCCCCGAAAGCACGCTGTTATAAAGTGTTGTCTCCACGATATCGGCATACTTCTCTTCACCGGTAATCTTCAGCATCCGCCAGTTGAACAACACGTTACCTATATTCGCGCAGGTCTCATTGTGCGCTGTGCTATTTGGCAGCTGATAAGCCCTGCCGTAGGCCTGATGCACCTTCTGTACCGAGTCGGGCTCATAGCTTGTACCATCGGGCGAGGTACCGTCATAGAGTGCGCCGCAGGCACCTGTGATATACATCTTCCTGTTCACAATATCGTGCCAGATCGACTCCAGATTATCCTTCAGAAGCTTCTCACCCGTCTCCGCATAGACATCGGCAACGCCGGCATAGAGATAGTTCGCCCTCACAGCATGGCCCATTGCTTTGGTCTGCTTCCGGAAAGGAATCCGGTCCTGATTGTCATCCGTACCATCCTTCACTAAATCCCGTATATTGAGTAATCCCTGCGCCAGTTTCAGATAGTCGCTGTTTCCCGTCGTCCGGTACATCTCCACCACACCCATGTAGTGAGAGGGGCAGATCGCATTGCCAGCCAGCTCCACCGAATCTGTTTCATAGAAATTTTGCAGAAAATCGGCAGCCTTCACCGCCATATCAAGCATGGAGCGCTTGCCAGTCGCTCTGTAATGCACGCAGGCTGCCGTCATCAGGTGTCCCAGGTTGTAGGTCTCAAAATTAAGCCGGTTATCAAATGCGGCCTCTCCATCGGTCTGTTTTCTCTCTTCGATGTTCACCGGTGTGTGAATATACCCATCCGCACGCTGCACCTGAGCCAGTGTCACAATGATGCGATCCATCAGTACATCCAGCTTGGGATCTTTTGTCATCGCGTACACCGATGCCACCCCCTCAAACCATTTGTAGAAGTCGCCATCATGAAAGGGAGGCCCCTGATGGCTCCCCTCCTCTTTGCCGGCGGCAATCTCGAAATTTCTGAACGCGTGCGAGATGTCCGGATCGTTCAGCGTATTCCACATATTCAGGATCATGCTGTCCTTATAGACTCCGAACCTGTCGCCCCAGAAACCATTCGTCCACGTCACGGCATCCATATCCACATTCTGCAGTTGTACATACCTGCTGTTCAAAGTGTTCACCAGCGCCTTCTCCTGTGCGGAAAGAGAGACTGAGAAAAGAATCAGGATAGAAAAAAGGCACGTTATCTTCATCAAATTTATTTTAAAAGTATATACCAGAAACAGATCAGCTAAAAACGATCATCGCGTTATTAAACTTAACAACCGTTATTATTTGACGTGATCGTGTAGGAATTGTACTCAAGAACACGCATGTCAAAAAAATTAAGGGTGTTACAAAACCCAAAGTTAATCACGGTTAACCCATTGGAATTTCTTTCTGATTTGTGTTATTTTTGTAAGTAAGGAATTATTCTGTAATCAGGCTGGCCAATGTAGAACTTGTATGCGCCAGCTCATGTTAAAGAAAAGTTCAACTTAGTAAACAGGTAAAATGAAAGAATTAGAACAAAAATTAGCAGGTAGGGACATCAAGCCGACGGCTGTGAGGCTGTTGATATTCAAGGCGATGCTCGAATACCCCCAGGCATTCAGCCTTTCGGACCTGGAAGCGGTGTTGGAGACAGTCGATAAATCGACCATCTCCAGGACCATCACGCTGTTCCATGAACACCTGCTCATTCACAGCATCGACGATGGCTCCGGCTCCATGAAGTATTCGGTGTGTAACGACGATTGCCAGTGCATGCTCAACGAGCTGCACGTTCACTTTAACTGTACCCGTTGCCACAAAACATTCTGTCTGGAGAGCCTCTCAATTCCCCCTGTGCAACTCCCCGAAAAGTTCTTGCTGGAAAACATCAATTTCGTGATGAAAGGGCTGTGCGACCAGTGCTCGGGCACTCAAATTTAATTGCAACCAAGTTGCGAGAATTTCCCCCTATTTTTGCCCTGTATAAAGTTTTATTATGGCAAGAATCAAAAAACTCGCGATAGAGTCTAATTATAATTGCAGCGACGAAAGCTGTTGCGGATGCGGAAAATCTGTTACGCCTACACTCCAGGAGGAATCTACGTGGAAAAGATACCTACCGGTGACCGCCACAGGCATTCTTTTCGTTATCGGCATCCTGGTTGACTCCATGTTCAAGCCTGCGTTCTTCACCGGCAACACCCGTCTGGTATGGTATATTGCCGCGTATCTTCCTGTTGCTTTGCCTGCCTTCAGACATGCGGGCAGCGCCATGGCGCAAACAAATTTCTTCAATGAATTTACCCTGATGATCGTCGCCACCCTAGGCGCGTTCTTCATCGGCGAGTACCCCGAGGGAGTTGCCGTGATGCTGTTTTACACGGTGGGCGATCTGTTTCAGGAATCGGCTGTAAGCAAGGCACGGAGGAACATTCAAACGCTGCTGGATGTACGTCCCGACACGGCAACGGTCGTCCGCAACGGGATAACCTCGACCGTCTCGCCGGGGGAGGTCTCCATTGGCGAAACCATACAGGCAAAGGCAGGTGAGAAGATCCCGCTCGACGGGACGTTGCTATCGCCCAGAGGAAGTTTTAACACCTCCGCACTCTCCGGCGAGAGCGTTCCCCGCACCATCCACGAGGGTGAAACCGTACTCGCGGGCATGGTAAACCTGAACCACGTAGTGGAGGTTCGGGTAGAGAAAGCGTATGCCGACAGCTCCTTGTCCCGTGTGCTGGAGATGGTGCAGGAGGCCACCTCCCGCAAGGCGAAGACGGAGTTGTTCATCCGCTCGTTTGCCCGGATCTACACCCCCATCGTCTTCGCCCTCGCGCTGGCAATCACGGTGATTCCCTCGTTCATTGTGCAGGATTACGTTTTTGCCGACTGGCTCTACCGGGCACTGGTGTTCCTGGTCATCTCCTGCCCGTGCGCCCTCGTCATCTCCATCCCGCTGAGTTATTTTGGCGGCATTGGGGCTGCCTCTCGAAACGGGATCCTGTTCAAAGGGGCAAATTACCTCGACATCATCGCCAAAGTTAATACTGTGGTCATCGACAAGACGGGTACCCTCACCGAAGGAGTCTTCCAGGTGCAGAAAATGGAATCGGTCTTCCCGGAAAAAGAGAAAATGGCCGGGTATGCCGTCGCCCTCGAATCGAAATCGAACCACCCGGTCGCCAAGGCCATCCTGGAACACTTCCCGCATATCATGCCTGACAACCACCGTGTGGAAGATGTCAAAGAGATTGCCGGTCACGGAATGAGTGGCCTCGTGGATGGGCGCGCGATTTTGGTAGGAAATGCCAAATTGATACGGATGCACGACGTAAAGTACGACCCGGGAGTGGACGATATCCGGGAGACCGTGGTGCTGGTTGCCATCGACCAGCAATACGCCGGATACCTTGTGATCGCTGATCAGGTAAAAGCAGATGCGGGAAGCGCCATCCAGCGGTTGAAGCAGCTGGGCGTCCATACCACGGTGATGCTGAGCGGCGACAGGTCATCCATCGTGCAGGATGTGGCTGAGAGGTTAAAGGTGGATAAGGCCTACGGCGATTTGTTGCCGGAGGACAAGGTAAGATATATCGGGGAACTGAAGAAAGATCCGTCCAACGTGGTGGTCTTCGTCGGCGATGGCATCAACGACGCACCGGCGCTGGCACTGAGCGACGTCGGCATCGCCATGGGAGGGATGGGCTCTGATGCCGCCATCGAGATAGCCGACGTGGTGATCCAGACCGACCAACCCTCTAAGATCGCCACCGCCATAGAAGTAGCCCGCTCCACCCGCACGATCGTCATTCAAAATATTGTTTTCGCGCTGGGCGTAAAATTTCTCATTATGTTGTTGGGCGCCTTCGGCATTGCCAGCATGTGGGAGGCGGTCTTCGCCGACGTGGGTGTCTCGCTGATCGCCATCCTCAACGCAGTACGGATATTGAGGAAAGACTTCACCAACAGTTAGGTTAACAGAATTGTCCTTTCTCCTCTATGGGCAATCCAATTATATCTGTACTCCTGCGAGTCGTATACCCGTCAAAAGTCAAAGTTCCGGGAGCGAAGTTGTTTTTTACCGGATTTTTGTTTCTTTCCTTCCAGTCGTTTTTGAATGGAGGCAAAAGTGGGTTTGGTGGCAACCCTTTTTCTTTCCGGAGTCAGGGCGTACCGGATAAGTTGGCTAAACCGGGTTGTCACAGCCTTCTTGTTCATCCACTGGGTACGTTCCGACTCGCTGCTGATTTGCA
>CAZBFS010000026.1:0-14833 GCA_964491215.1 uncultured Proteiniphilum sp. | reverse complement strand
CAAAAGAGCTGGTGATTGTCCGTACCGGTTTCTCCAAGAAAGGGGAGTTCGACCAAAACGGGTTCATTGCCGGTATCCTGGATGCAATAAAATAAGTATGAGAATGCAGCCTATGAATAGGGCGGCACAATTTGTTTGTTTAGTTTGAATCAATTAAAATCAATGAAAAGAGTTTTATTACCGTTCGTAATTCTGTTTTTTTACAATCCGGCAAACCTTTTTGCGCAAGAGAACGATTCCATCCGCAACGTGATACTGAAAAGAGAAACGGGTGATCTTGAAATGATCGCCAAAGGACGTTCACTCACCCTGGAACATCTCCTCACGGGTGATCTCATTGCACTGAAAGAGGTGAAAGAATATCTTACCGGTGAAAAAGATAATCCTTACAGTGTCTATCTGCCGGTTGAATATTGGCTCCTCTCTTTCTGGAGTGAGGAGTATGAGACTCTCCTGCAGGAGGCGAAGCAGTTTGCCGCCGACATTGAGTGGCAAAGGGAGGGTTACTGGGAAATGCCCGAAAGATACAGACCTTCCTCGCTGTTACGCATGATCGCCGAGAACGATCGCTTGTCGCAGGAGGTGGGCAGAAAGTCGGCCGAGTCCTATTTGCCGCTGACGGTCACCATAGATGCCGCTGCGCTGAACAGCGAGGAGAAAGCGTTTCTCAAGCTCTTGCTCTACTCCATCCTCTTCACTCCCAATCGTGTGGACCAAGATACGGAGATGGCTGAGCAAAACGAGATGGCAGACGCATTCCTGGAGAACTACAAGGAGAGCGGTTATGCCGACTATACCCGTCGTTTTATCCGATACCGCTTCCAGCCTGGCAACTGGGGCTTTGGCTACGAACTGTTCTTGGGATACAACACCTTAACGGAGGGGCTCAACCGTCATTTCGGCAACAGCATTGCAGGAGGGTTCGCGTTCAACGTGCTCTACCGCGATTTCGACCTATCGCTACGCTTCAATTACGCCTCAGCCAAAACCAAACGGGAGGTGATCCACAAGGATATTGCCTGGCCAGCCAACATCGGAGGGTATCTGGTGGGTGCCGATCTGTCGCTACACTATCCGCTCTATCAAAGCAGAGATCTCAAGCTGATGCCGTTCGTCGGCATCGGTGGAATGGGCATAGGGCCCACGGATGCTGAGATAAAGAATCACCCCGAGCTGGATGATTTCAGGGAGCTCTCCACGCTGAACTACCTGGTGGGGTTGGAGCTGAAGCTAAACAGCTGGAACCGGGAGGTTGATCTCTCACGTAGCGGGGGAGGCTACCTGGGCATCCGATACAGCTATTACATGCCCAACTACAAGGGAAAACATGAACTGCTGGAAGGGAACATGCACATGATCACCCTCAGCTTCGGCGGTTTCGGGAAACCGATGAAAAGAGTTTTTTGAACACAAACAATACAGTATCTCCAGGAACAATGAAAACAACCGAAGAGAGTGTGATGATGGCGATGGATTGTAAGGAGAAGGAGCTACTCCCCTTTCTGCCCTATATCCTGCAGGATTTCTGGGAGATGGGATCCGATCCGGATTCCATGATCGAAATCATAAGGAGGTTCACTACGGCTGATGACTCCATCAGTGTGCTCGATCTCGGATGCGGGAAAGGAGCAGTGTCGGTCGGGATTGCCAGGCGGTTCCACTGCACCTGTCAAGGTGTGGATGCCATACCCGAGTTTATCGACTATGCACAAAGAAAAGCCGATGAGTATGGTGTGGAACACCAATGCCGGTTTCAGACGGGCGACATACGTCACTGGATAAGATCTGCCGGCAAATATGATGTGATCATACTGGGATCAATTGGACAGGTATACGGGAACCATACCGAAACACTTGTCATACTGAAACAGCATCTGACAGATGATGGGATCATCATCATCGATGACTGGTATGTAGATGAGAGCAGCACTTTGCAGGATGAGCAGATTTTTACCAAAAGAGAAGTGCTACGGCAGATTAGTACAGCCGGGATGACGCTGATCGGAGAACAACAGGCATCCTCTAACAAAGACTTAGTTTCGGAGTACGATGCCGAATACATCAATATCTCGAAACGATGCAACGAGCTGATTTCCATACACCCGGATAAAGCTGAACTGTTCAACAACTATATCCAACGGCAGCAAACAGAATATGACCGCCTTAAAACCAATGTATACTGCTCTACACTGGTAATGAGGTGTAACTGAAAGAGAATGTGATGCAATTCCTGTCCCAACCCTACCCATTTTATTACAAAGGCAGAACGCTCTGGAAGCTTGCGGGCATCCTTTTCGTGATGACCTTCCTTTTCAGTTACCTGTTTCAACCTTTTGTTGTCTATACACCGGAGCACAAGATAGATTACTTCTGGATCTCAGTCGTCCATGCCTGCACACCGGTGCTGATCATCACTCTTTTATCTTTATTGAGAATCTCAGCAAAGAGAGAAGAAAAGTGGAACGTGGGTATGGAGATACTCCTGGTTCTCACATTCCTCTTTTTGGTTGGTATTGTGCAGTTTCTGATCCGCGACCTCATTTATGATAACCCTAACAACTGGTCACTGCGCTATCTCTTTGAAGAGATCAGAAATACACTGTTCGTCGGGTCACTGTTTGTCGTTATCCTGGTCTCTCTTAACTACAATCGACTCAATATCAGAAACGGCAGAAATGCCAGGACAGTCCATCTCTCTGCCGATTGTTCAGTTAGGGATAATGGAATCACTGTTTACATTGAAACAGAGGTGAGAAGTGATGATTTCATCTTGAAATTGGATGATTTCCTCTTTGCCAGGGCTGACGGTAACTATGTGGAGTTCTTTCTGAAAAATGGCAACGGAGGTAAACAGGTGAAACGAATTGGCATAAAAGATCTGGAATCATCTCTGGCACCTTTTCCAAACATCATGCGCACACACCGATCTTACCTTGTGAATCTGCAACATGTTTCAAAAGTAACCGGGAATGCACAGGGTTACAAAATAATACTTCACAATTATGAGGGTGTGATTCCGGTGTCAAGACAGATGATCAAAGGTTTTAATGCGAACATGAAGAGGATATGACACATTCTCTTGTCATTGGTCACAAACCCTTGTCACCCGTACCAAAAAATAATTCCTGAGAGGATTTCTGATTACTTTTGACGCAAAAAAGAAATTATGCGCAGATACGATTTGGATTGGTTAAGAGTGATAGCCTTTGGTTTGTTGATCTTCTATCACGTGGGAATGCTTTTTGTACCCTGGGATTTTCACATTAAAAACAACAACACATACCAGTGGCTCACCTATCCGATGTGGTTTATTCTCTACCTGCTGCTCTTCTCGTTAATGCTCACACCACTCTTCCTCTATATTAAAAAACATACCGGTAGCAGGATACATACTCGTTTCGGCAAAGTGGTGACAAAGCCCATGGGACTCTATCTCTTTGCGATACCACTCTATTTGACTGAAGTCTTTGTGGAACCCTTTTTCCCGGTTACCCATGCGCTGGTTGGCGACTGGTTTGCCATTATCTTCTATTTGATACTCTTCTTGTCCGGTTTTATCCTGATCACTTTCAAGGATCATTTCTGGTCAACAGTGAAGATCAACCGGAGATCTTACCTGATTGCAGGTATAATCACTTTTCATTGATGCTTATCATCACGCATACCTTTGAAGACTCTTTCACAAGACATATCACAGAAGCACTGCTGAAAGTTGTGAACCTCTGGTCCTGGATCCTGGCACTGTTCGGGTTTGCGGCGAGATATTTGAACAGAGAGAGCAAACAGTTGCGTTACCTGAATCAGGCAGTCTATCCCTTTTATATCCTGCACCAGACCGTGATCCTTGTGATCGCCTATTATCTGATTGATCTGGAGTGGTCGTTTGGCCTTAAGTTTTCCATCCTGAGTGTGGGGACTTTCGGTATCTCCTGGTTAGTGTACGAATATCTGATTCGCAGATGGATCTTTATTTACCCGCTGTTTGGAGTGAAGAAAATTAAAAACAGAAAGAGAATCTATGAAGCGAGCAAATAGATCCCCTCACCGCATAACAAACTTATCAATCTCGTAAATCGTTCAGATTCCAATTGGATCAATTGGGAGAATGGTTGGAATAAACAAAGAAATTATGAAAATCAAAATCTATCAGGTAGACGCGTTCAGCGACAGGCTCTTTTCAGGTAATCCTGCTGCTGTTTGCATATTGGAAGAATGGCTCAGCGATGAGTTGATGCAGGCAATCGCCGCAGAAAACAATCTTGCAGAGACAGCCTTTGTAGTACCCGGTGAGAAACTGTTTGAGATCCGTTGGTTCACCCCCACCCTGGAAGTGGATCTGTGCGGACATGCAACACTGGCATCGGCCTATGTGTTGTTTGATCTACTGGGTTATCCGGATGAGACCGTCCGATTCCATTCCCATGCCAGTGGATGGCTGATGGCTACAAAAAAAGAGGATATGATCCAGCTAGACTTCCCTGTTGACACACTGGAGACGGTTACAACAATGGAGGAGAAAATTAAGAAATGCATCGGCATCACCCCGCTGGCCGTTTACAAAGGAAAATCTGATTACATTGTAGAAGTGCCGAATGAAGATTCTGTAAAGAATCTCCAGCCCGATCTCCAGGAGATTGCCAATCTGGTGGCAAGAGGGTTGATTGTCACGGCAAGAGGAAGAGAGGTCGATTTTGTATCGCGCTTCTTTGCTCCCCAATCGGGCATTGATGAAGATCCCGTCACAGGATCGGCACACACATCCCTGCTACCCCTCTGGTCGAAGAGGTTGAAAAAGAGCAGTCTCACTGCCCGCCAACTTTCAAAGCGCGGGGGAGCACTCTGGTGTGAACTGAAAGAGGAGCGATGCCTGATTGGCGGCAAAGCCCGGTTGTACCTCTCCGGAGAATTATTATTACATAACTGAGGAGAGTTAAACTGGAGGATAATCCGGTTACTGCAAGTAAATATACTATTTCCAAACAAATTCACCTCACAAATGTTTCATTAAACGATTGCACAATAAAAGGAAGAGCAATACTCTTTCGTTGCCAATCAGATAGCAATTTCGCAAAACCTCGTATAGATAAAATATGAAACAGGGAAAGAAGCATAAAGCTACTGGTATTTGGGATGAACGCTATGCCGGCAGTGACTATATCTATGGCACTGAACCCAACCGCTATCTGAAAAAACAACTGGCAATCCTTCCTGCCGGTCGGATCCTCCTCGCAGGTGAGGGGGAGGGACGCAATGCGGTCTACGCTGCCGGGCAGGGTTGGCAGGTTTCAGCATTTGATATCAGCAGGGAAGGAAGGAAGAAAGCGATGCTGTTGGCCGATCAACAGGGTGTGCAGATCGATTACCGTGTGGGAGAACTGCACGACATGGATTACGAAAAGGAGCAGTTCGATGTCATCGCGTTGATATTTACCCATTTCCCGGAAGAGGAGAGAGCCGCCATACACAAAAAACTAACCGAACACTTACGAACGGGAGGGATCATTATCCTGGAGGCCTTCAGTAAGAACCACATACAAAACCAGGCATCAAACCCAAATGCCGGTGGTCCAAAAGAACGATCAATGCTAATCACACCGGAAGATCTGAAGAATGATTTCGCCGGCTTCGAGATTCTTGAACTAAAAGAGACTGAACTACATCTATCCGAGGGAAGCCACCACAACGGATTCAGTGCCCTGGTACGTTTCACTGGCAGAAAAAGAGCTTCAGCTGTTGCCAGGCATTAAGATCATTCACACCTTACCTCTTAACCCATTACTCACTCACAAACAGTCGCTTGCTTGAAAAGAGGGGATCACAGGTAACATTCACCTTTAATTTCCGGAGGCCTGCTTCATCCCCCGGCGTGGGGATATGGGAAGAGTGCATCTCACAGTTGTTCAACCCGGTAAGCTTGTGCAGGGCCATCTGTGCTGCGGGATTGGATATCGCACTAATGGAGAGGGCAATCAACGTTTCCTCCACATCGAGGCTGACGTTTTTCCCGTTTAGAATATTCTTTTTCAGGTGCGTGACGGAATCAATGATATTTTCCGGGAGGAGAATCATGCTGTCCGGCAACCCGGCCAGATGTTTGGTCGCATTCAGGATCATGCTGGAGGATGCATGCAACAAAGGTGAGTTCTTGCCCGTGACGATGGTTCCGTCGTGAAGAGCAATGGCTGCCCCGCAATAGATACCGCCATATCCCTTCCCATTGATTTCGGCATCTTTCGCTGCCTGGCGGGCAGGTTCCACCACCAGACGGTCTTCATCTTTCGCCCCCACTTTTTCCATGATCTCGGTAGTGCGGTTTACCGTATCTTTCCCGGCTCTACCGATTGCGTACTCCACGAAGCTTCTCAGATGACGGCGGATGATCTCCTGATATGCTGCATCCTGACATATCTTGTCGTCGATAATTCCCGCACTGATACGGTTAACCCCCATATCGGTGGGAGACAAATAGACGGATGTTGAGCCGGTGATCTTTTCAAGCATCTTTCGGAGCAGGCCAAATGCCTCTATGTCACGGTTATAGTTCACCACCTTCACGCCATAGGCTTTCAGGTGATGCGTATCGATCATGTTCACATCTCTCAGGTCGGCCGTAGCAGCTTCGTAAGCAATATTCACCATATGCTCGGGCGGCAGATCCCAGACAGGAAAAGTTTCGAATTTTGCGTATCCGGCCTTCAGTCCTTTTTTAATGTCGTGGTACATATTACCCAGGGCGGTGGCAAGTTTCCCACTTCCCGGCCCTGGCCCTGTTAACACGACAATCGGTTTACTGGTCTCGATATATTCGTTGGCACCATACCCTTCATCACTTACAATCAGATCAATATTCTTAGGATAACCTTTGGTGGGGTGGTGCAGGTAAACCTTGATGCCTTTCAGTTCGAGCTTATTCTTAAATACAGTAGCGGCCGGCTGACCATCGAAACGGGTGATCACCACTGCAGCCACATGAATCCCGTACCATTTCAGATCATCGATGCTTTTTAATACATCCACGTCGTAGGTGATTCCAAAATCGGCCCTGATCTTGTTCCTTTCGATATCACCGGCAAAGACGCACATGATGACATCCACCTTATCCTTTAGGTTCTGCAGCAGTCTGATTTTTACATTCGGGGCAAACCCCGGTAATACACGTGCTGCATGGTAATCGTACAGAATTTTGCCGCCGAATTCAAGGTATAACTTATCGCTAAACTGATTGACTCTTTCAAGGATTGCTTGGCTCTGTTCCTGCAGGTATTTCTCATTGTCAAAACCTATACGACTTCTTTTTTTCATCTTCCCGAATCATCCATTCTTATATTCGGATTCAAAATTAACAAAATAGCCGGGTGATTGAAAGCAAATCGGCAGCTTTTTCAAAATAATCTTTCATCAGTGCCCATAAGAACAGAAGGTAAGTTTTACTTCTGCCCTATCCCATGGTATGCGAAGCCGAGGGAAGCCAGCTCGGCACCGTTGTAGATATTGCGGCCGTCGATCACCACACGGGTTCGCATGATCTTTTTTAACACCTCCCAGTTGGGGAGGCGGAACTCCTTCCACTCAGTAGGCACAATCAGTGCATCGGCACCTAGTGCTGCATCGTAGATTTCATTGGCGTAATAAACATTATCCCCTAGCACCTTTCTTGCCTCACTGATGGCTGCAGGGTCGTATGCACGGACAGTAACACCGGCCTCAAGCAGGCTTCGGATCAATGTAATCGAGGGTGCATCGCGCACATCATCGGTCTCCGGCTTGAAGGAGAGTCCCCAGACAGCGACCGTCAGCTCCTTTAGTTTCCCATCGAAATGGTTTTTGAACTTCTCAAAGAGGATGTTCTTCTGCTGGTTGTTCACCTCCTCCACAGCCTTGACAAGCTTCATCTCATAGCCGACACCTTCTGCCACGCTGATCAGCGCACGGATATCTTTCGGGAAGCAGCTGCCGCCATAGCCACATCCGGGGTAGAGAAAGCTGCGCCCGATGCGGGAGTCACTGCCCATGCCACGCCGTACCATGTTCACGTCGGCCCCCACCCGCTCGCACAGGTTGGCAACATCGTTCATAAAGCTGATGCGGGTGGCCAGCATCGCGTTGGAGGCATACTTGGTCATCTCAGAGGAGAGGATATCCATGAAGATCACACGGAAATTGTTCAACAGGAAGGGACGGTAAAGCTTCGTCATCAGCTCTTTAGCCTGTTCGCTCTCAACGCCCACCACCACCCGGTCGGGACTCATGAAGTCATTGATGGCAGCTCCCTCTTTCAGGAACTCAGGGTTGGAAGCCACGTCGAAGTTAAGCTCCTGACGCCCCCTATCGTCGAGTCTCTGCCGTACAATGTCGCGGATGCGATGTGAAGTGCCAACCGGCACAGTGCTCTTGGTGACGATCAACAGGGGATTAGTAATGTGGTCGGCAATGGTCTCTGCCACCTTTATCACCTGTGATAGATCCGCATTGCCCCTCTCGTCGGAGGGTGTTCCCACGGCGATGAAAACAATCTCCATCTCGTTGAGAATCGATGGCAGGTCGTTGGTGAAATGGAGACGGCCAGCCTCACGGTTGCGCTCTACGATCCTGTTAAGTCCCGGTTCGTAGATAGGGATGATACCCTGTTTCAGTGCGTCAATCTTTTTCTGGTCGATATCAACGCAGGTCACATCCACACCCATCTCGGCAAAGCAGGCACCGGATACCAGTCCCACATACCCTGTTCCAACGATTGCAATTTTCATAATCTGTCACTCTTTATTATCTGTTCAAACAATCCAAGCTACTCTCTCTTCTAACAACCTTATAGCTTATAACTTTCAGCCGACAACTGCTTCCTCAGGTTATTCACCGGATAGAGTACCGTCAGGAGTCCAATCAGGCTTACCACCACAAAAACCACCAGCAGGTCGCTGAATTTCACGATTACCGGATAGGCATCGATGATATAAGCACCCGGAACATTACTCAGGCGCAACAAACCAAAGTGTTGCTGCAGAAGGCTGAGCAGCAAACCAGCTACAATACCGGCAACGATACCGATAAAGGTGATGAGCCACCCTTCATAGAGAAAGATGCGGGCCACCAGCCGATTGGAGGCTCCCATGTGCTGGAGGCTGCGGATGTCGGCTTTCTTCTCCACGATCAGCATGGAGAGGGAGCCCACAACATTGAAGACGGCAATCAACAGGATAAACGCCAGGATAAGGAATGTAACCCACTTCTCTATCTGCAGCATCCGGTAAGATTCACGCTGCTGTTCGTAGCGGTCCTCAACAAGGAAGTCATCACCCAGGAGCCGCTCAATCTCTTTTTTTATTTTCTTTACTGATGCATCAGCAGTGAGCTTTATATCGAGGGAAGTGACCTCATTCTCATAGCTGAAGAGCTCCCGGGCCAGTGCGATCGGGATGATAGCCATCTGCTCATCCACCTCCGGCTGGTTGAGGGTAAACACACCCCCTATCTGTGCATATCCTGTAGTGAAAGCGGCAGAAGGGTTGGCCAGGTTGACACGTGCATCGCGTCGTGGAGCGTAGATCTCCACCGGGTTGATGAAACCGGGACGGGCACCAAGGGTGGCTGCCAGTCCCGCACCCAGTGTGGTGTAGTTGACCACATCTTCCTGCAGACGGAAAGAGCCGTCCACCATCAGTCGCTCCATGTCGGTCATC
Organism: uncultured Proteiniphilum sp.; assembly: GCA_964491215.1. Lineage (GTDB taxonomy): Bacteria > Bacteroidota > Bacteroidia > Bacteroidales > Dysgonomonadaceae > Proteiniphilum. The sequence goes on along the minus strand of CAZBFS010000026.1, from coordinate 5,156 downwards.
AGACGGAACTCCTCCGGTACCCCTTTCACCCGGACCGGCACCTGTTGATCTTCGAACTTGAAAAGTGCATTTTCTTCAAGTGATTCGGAGAGGGTCAGAATAGCTGGAAGGTGGAGCACCTGATCAAAGGCAGGAGTGTCGTACCTGAACACTTTCCCTTCTCGTACAGTTATCTTGAGTTGGGGGTCAAAAGCGCTGAACAGACCCTCCACAACACCTCCAAATCCATTAAAGACCGAGAGCACCGTCACCATGGCCATGGTGGCGATGGCGATACCACAAACAGAGATGGCGGAGATCACGTTAATGGCATTGTGTGATTTCCGGGAGAAGAGATAACGGCGTGCTATGAATAGGGATAGATTCAAACTGCCGGGGTTAGTCGTTTTTCAGCAATCGGTCAATGTTCTCGATATAGTCGAGCGAGTCGTCCAGGTGAAATATCAGCTCGGGGATCACCCGTAGCTGCTTACCCACCCGTTTGCCCAGGTCGTAGCGCAACGACTTTACATTGTCGTTGATATTGGTTATCATCTCTTCCGATCGTTTGGAAGGAAAGATGCTCAGGTAGGCACGCGCTATACCCAGATCGGGTGAGACCCGCACATTGGTGACTGAGATGAAGACCCCATGCATTTTTTTAGTCTCCAGCAGGAAGATCTCACTCAGTTCTTTCTGTATCAACCGGTTTATTTTCTGTTGTCTGTTCGATTCCATTGTTTCTTATATTTTTCTGATCAGCGTCAGTCCGTCGCGGAGAGGAAGAATCACCTTCTCTGTGCGGACATCATCTGCCAGTCGTTCGTTAAACTCCTGTATCCCCAGTGTCTGTCTGTCGGCCGGTGTCGTTGTTTCGAGTATCTTGCCATGCCAGAGGGTATTGTCGGCAAGAAGAAATCCACCACTCTTCACCTTTGGCAAAGATGCCTCGTAAATCTGCCAGTAGCTCCGTTTATCCCCATCGATAAAGGCTAAATCGAAGAATTCATCCTCAAACTGCGGCAGCAGCTCAACCGCATCTCCAATATAGAGAGTAATGCGCTCGCCCAGTGGTGATTGACCGAAGTTGTATCGAATCATCTCCTCCAGCTCATCATCGATCTCCAGGGTGTGCAGCTCGGCACCTTCATCCAATCCCTCGGCGATACACAATGCCGAATAACCGGTGTAGGTGCCAACCTCCAGTACACGTGAGGGACCTATCATCCGAACCAGCATCTTTAGCAAACGTCCCTGTAGATGACCTGACACCATGGTACCGTGCAGTAGCTTCAGATGCGCTTCACGATAGATCTTCCGCAGTAACTCCGGCTCCTCATCGATATGGCGGAGGATATACTCTTCCATAGGATCGGCTCTATTCATATGACCCGGCAATGGGCTTCCGTCGGATTACTGGGTGTAATCTGGCAGGTTATACTTCTCTTTCGCCTCCAGGATGCGCCATGCCTCGATGATCTCCAGGTAAGTGGTACCCCCAACCTCACCGAAGCTGCCACCAAGATAGGCAACGCGGTCCTTCCGTTCAATCAGACCCCGTTCCAGCAGACGCTTGATCGCATCCACAAAGTAAGCCCTGCGGCTCTCCTTGGTGTTGCCGTCACCCCTGCCCTGTTGATGCTCAGCCCAGACACCGTAGGAGAGTGCCAGCTCACGTGCCAGCCGCTCAGTAGTGGCGATGGCGTAAACGGTGCTTTTCCCGCGGAAGGCAGCCAGCACGCGTGCCGTGCGTCCCGTGTGGCTGTCGGTAACGATAGCCTTCACGTTCATCCGCATGGTTGCCTTCACCGCCTGCTTGCCAAGGAACTCGGTCACCTCTCGGTCATCATATTGCACGTAAGGTACCGGGATATCATTCTCTGCCAGTTTGGTCATTTCAGCCTCATAAGCGGTCTTGGTCATGGTGCTTACCGCCTCCACCGGATACTTACCATAGGCTGTCTCACCACTTAGCATCACCGCATCGGTGCGGTAATAGATGGCATTTGCAATATCGGTGATCTCCGCCCGTGTGGGTCGGGGATTGTGAATCATGGAGTGTAGCATCTGCGTGGCTACGATCACAGGCTTCTTGTGTTGTACCGCCTGCTTGATCAACACCCGCTGAATACCGGGAATCTTCTCCTGCGGCACTTCAATACCCAGGTCACCACGGGCAATCATGATACCGAAAGCTTCATCCAGTATCTCATCGGCATTGTCGACACCCTCCTGGTTCTCAATCTTGGCGATGATCTTGATGGGGCTCTTCAGCTCATCGAGGATTGCCTGCACTGCCAGCACATCCGCCTTGCTTCGCACGAAGGAGTGGGCAATGAAATCGACGTCATGCTTCACCGACAGGGCGATGAAATCACGGTCTCGTTTGGTGATGGCCGGCAGGCTGATGCGCACACCGGGAATGTTAACACTCTTGCGGCTGCCCACAATACCGTCGTTCTGGGCACTACAGAGCAGATAACCGGAAGTGACAGCAATCACCTTCAGGTCGATCTCGCCGTCATCTATCAGGATGTCATCACCCACCTTCATCTCTTCGGTGATGTTGTGATAGGAGATGAAGATAGCATCACGTGAAGAGATGCCTGAGGGATCACCTACTATCTTTACCTGGTCGCCCGTCTTCAGTTCAATAGGGTTCTCGGCCACTGTCGTCCTGATCTCAGGACCTTTGGTATCCACCAGGATGGCGATTCTGTTGGATACCTCTCTGGTGTTGCGGATGATTTTCAAAAAGCCCTCTTCGTCGAGGTGAGCAGAGTTGAGTCGCACCACATTCATCCCCGCATCAAAGAGCTGGCGGAGAAAAGGCACTTCACACCGCTTGTCGGAAATGGTAGCGATGATCTTTGTTTGTTTAAGCATATATTTCTTTTGGATTGTTCAGTCTATGTAACGTTTGGATTTACTTTTTGTTTGCCCCCAGTAACGCTTCCAGGGCCAAACGGTAAGAATCGAGACCGAAGCCGGCAATCACACCGAGACATACGGCCGACAGCATTGAGTGATGACGAAAATCCTCTCGTGCATGCACGTTGGAGATATGCACCTCCACCACCGGTGCCGGTACGGCTTTGATTGCATCACGAATGGCTACAGAGGTGTGGGTATACCCCCCGGCGTTGATGATGATACCATCACTTCCGTATCCTGCCTCCTGAATCTTGTTTATCAACTCTCCCTCCACGTTCGACTGGAAGGTGCTGAGGGTGATGGCCGGGAATGCAGCCTGTAACGTTTCCAGATATATATCAAATGATTGACTGCCGTAAGTCTCCGGCTCGCGGAAACCCAACAGGTTGAGGTTGGGGCCGTTGATGATTTGAATCTTCATAGGAACTAATTTTCTGTAAAGATACAACTATTTCTTGGTGAATATACCATTTGGCATCCATAGGATTGCACCATCACAGACCTGTGTATCGGCATAAAAAACCGGTGGTGTCACATTTTACGCGACACCACCGGAATCATAGTGTATGATCGTTATTATCAGTTCTCTCCTTCTGTAATTGATTCAGCAGTTTCAGCATCCGGATCACCATATTGCGCCGCCGCCATTCGCTGGTAGGAGCGATAACGCCACTGTGCGTTCTCCCGGGCTGCTTCGAACAACTCGTCGGCCTGACGGGGGAACGACTTGATCAGCTGCGTGTAGCGAACCTCTCCCATCAGGAAGTCGCGGAACTTGCTCCAGTCGGGCTCCTTGCTGTCGAGCTGGAACGGGTTCTTGCCCTCCATCTCCAGGCGTGGGTCGTAGCGCCACAGGTGCCAGTAACCGGATTCGACAGCAGCCTTCTGTTCCGCCTGGGCAGTGCCCATTCCCCTTCTCAGCCCATGGCTGATACAGGGTGAGTAAGCGATGATGATAGAGGGACCGTGGTAGGATTCAGCCTCCTTCAAAGCTTTGAGGTAGTGGCCCTGGTTTGCACCCATGGCCACCTGCGCCACGTAGACATAGCCATAGGTGGCAGCAATCATGCCAAGGTCCTTCTTGCGGATCCGCTTACCGGCCGCGGCGAATTTGGCCACGGCAGCCATTGGTGTTGATTTTGAGGACTGACCACCGGTGTTGGAGTAAACCTCGGTGTCGAGCACCAGGATATTGATGTCCTGACCGCTGGCCATCACATGGTCGAGACCACCGAAGCCGATGTCATAGGCCCAGCCGTCACCACCAAAGACCCATATCGATTTCTTGGCAAGGTACTTCTCCATGGAGAGGATCTCCAGTGCCAGGGGGTGGTCGATGCCGGCAAGGGCAGCCACCATCTGTGCGGAAACCTCTTTCGAACCGTCGGAATCCTCTTTCTTCTCCATCCACTGCGTGAAGAGCTCCTTCTGCTCCGCGGTGAAATCATCTGAAGCGATGCCTTGCTGCATCAGTTCGCTCAGGTGGTTGCGCATGCTGTTGTGGGCTATCGCGAAGCCAAAACCAAACTCGGCATTATCTTCGAAGAGAGAGTTGGCCCATGAGGGACCCTTGCCCTCCTCATTTTTGGTATAGGGGGTGGCAGGTGCCGATGCCCCGTAGATGGATGAGCATCCGGTGGCGTTGGCAATCATCATCCGGTCACCATAGAGCTGAGTGATCAGCTTGATATAGGGTGTCTCACCGCATCCGGAGCAGGCACCGGAGAACTCGAAGAGTGGCTTGGCGAACTGTGAGTTCTTCACGTTCATCTTCACATCGAGCAGATGTGCCTTGCTGGAGACGTTCTTCACCATGTAATCCCAGTTCTGCTGGTTGTCATATTGCGTACCGATGGGCACCATCTCAAGTGCCTTCTCGCCCTTCTTGCCGGGACATACATCCACGCAATTACCGCAACCGAGGCAGTCGAGCACGTCGACCTGAATGCGGAACGCCATACCGGAGAGCTGCTTGCCCTGCGCTTTGAGCAGTTCCACACCCTCACCCAGCCCCTGTTGTTCCTCTTCGTTGAGCACGAAGGGACGAATGGTGGCGTGGGGGCATACATAGGCACACTGGTTACACTGTATACATGTCTCCGGGTTCCATACCGGCACGCTGGCAGCTACACCGCGTTTCTCATAGGTGGTGGTACCCTGTTCCCAGGTTCCATCCTCACGACCGGTAAAAGCCGAGACTGGCAGGTCATAGCCGCGCTGTGCGTTTACGGGACGCACCACCT
>CAZBFS010000025.1:0-15034 GCA_964491215.1 uncultured Proteiniphilum sp. | reverse complement strand
ATCTATGGGCTTTTCATCATTGGTGGCGTGGACAATGTGGCCCGTTTTCTGTTGCAGAAGAAGCTGGCCGATATCCATCCGCTGATCACCGTGTTCGGTGTCTTGATTGGTATCCCGATGTTCGGGTTCTGGGGAATTATTTTCGGACCGCTGCTGCTATCGCTTTTCATCCTCTTTTTTAACATGTACCGACATGAATATGTGAAGGGATCGAAGGCAGAGCCACGCGTCACCACGAGGATGAAAACCAGAAAGGTATCGATACCGGGATACAAGCCAGTCAAAATAAAAAAAACGAAGATTCATGTTCCCAAGAGCGAATAATCCCGTCCATTTACTGCTCACTATCATTCTCATTTTGTTTTCATGGGGTTGTCATTCCGGGAAAAAGAGAGATCTGCATAAATTACCGAGCCCCTATCACAGCCGAGAAGAACTGCTGCATGCCAAAGGATTCCAAATCGATCGGGCCGATAATCATACCCGGGTGACCATTCTCAATCCCTGGTCGGAGAGTGGTGAGCCCTACGCCATTTATTATCTCTATACAACTCTGCCTGATATACCTCCCACTGATGGCATCACCATGCAGATACCGGTAACATCGCTGGTGGTGAACAGTTTCTCCTATTTCGAGTTCCTCTCCCTGCTGGGTGAAACAGATGCAATTAAAGGGGTGACTGACGGATTTCGAATCTACAATCCCCGGATACTGGATAAAATGGAAAAAGGGGGTATCCGCGACATGGGTGATCCCTTTCAGCCGAGTCTTGAAAAGGTGATGACCGTGAAACCGGATGCGGTGATCAGCTCAGCCTATGCTCAGGTGGACAGCTACAGTGAACGACTCACCCGGGCGGGCATACCGGTTATCTACTCACTGGAATGGATGGAGAATGAACCACTTGCACGGGCAGAATGGATCAGGATGATCGGTGCCTTTTTCGGCAGGGATCAACAGGCCGACTCTCTCTTTTCTGATATCGAACAACGATATAACTCCGTCCGCGATGCAATTCCCGTTCATCCACAACGAGCCTCGGTGCTGGCGGGCGACAATTTTCAGGGTACCTGGTATGTCCCAGGCGGAAAGAGTTTCAATTCCGCCCTCTTCCGCGATGCCGGTCTGGTGTATCGCTACAGTGACAACCGGGAGAGCGGGAGCATCGGCCTGGATATCGAGTCGGTGCTGACACAGTTTGCAGATGCCGATTTCTGGTTTGGATGTGAAGCTGACAGCTATGCCGAGCTGGCGGAGAAAGATGCCAAGTACCTGTTGCTGGATGCGGTGAAGAAGAGGCAGGTGTTCAACAACCACAACCGTACCACAACGGCGGGGGGTAATGACTATTTCGAGAGTGCCGTAGCCCGGCCCGACCTGGTGCTCTCCGACCTGATCGGAGCAGTCTACCCTGATGCCCTGCCAGACTATAGATTCACCTACATCAAACCGCTGGAGGAGGAGCCGTTTCGTGAATAACCGACCTGCTTTATTCCTGCTGTTAATGTTGCTGTTTGCAACTACTTTCGTGGCCGATATTTTTACCGGTAATGCCGCCATACCGTTTCGTGATGCATGGCAGGCGCTGCTGGGTCGTTCCGGTGACCCGATCATCCATGAGATCATCCTCAACTATCGTCTGCCGAAAGCAATCACCGCTGTCATCGCCGGCGCGGCTCTCTCTCTTTCGGGATTGTTGATGCAGACGTTGTTCCGCAACCCGCTGGCCGGCCCCGATGTGTTGGGCGTGAGCGCCGGTGCCGGACTGGGTGTGGCACTGCTCACCATGCTGAGTGGTACGGCAGTCTACCCCTTTCTATCACTCCTGGGTAGCATGGCCCCGGTAATTGCTGCCGTGGCCGGTGCCGCAGGTGTGATGCTGATGATTCTCAGCGTCTCAGAACGGATCAAGGACTCCATCACCATCCTTGTTTTGGGAATGATCTTTGGATATGTGGCCAGTGCGCAGGTAACCATCCTGCAGAGTTTCGCCGATCCCGACTCACTCAAGGTGTTTGTCACCTGGACCTTCGGGAGTCTGGGGGGGGTGACCTGGCAGAAGATGCCGTTGCTGGTCTCCCTCTTCCTTACAGGCGTGCTAATCTGCTTTCTACTGATAAAAGCACTGAACAGCCTCTTGCTGGGTGAACATTACGCGGTGAGTGGGGGACTGAACATCCGACGGACACGTCTCTGGATCATCGCCATTGCCTCACTCATCACCGGAGCTGTGACCGCTTTCACCGGTCCCATAGCTTTCGTGGGTGTGGTAATACCCCACTTTGCCAGGGCATTCTTCGGCACTGTCAACCACCGCACCATCCTGCCGGCCACCATCCTGCTTGGCAGTATCCTGATGTTGCTGTGCGACATCATCTCCCAAATCCCCATCGCCAACCGCACCCTCCCCATCAATGCAGTGACAGCCCTCTTTGGTGCTCCTATGATCATATGGATCGTGCTGAAAAGAAAGAAACTGTAACGCCGCCTAATTACAGTGATACTCTCTTATAAAAACAATGGCACTGTTTTTGCGTTACACCTGACGAACGTTAACTTTTCACACACTCAATTTTCCACAATAGGAAGGATTCAAAAATAAATTCTATATTTGTAATGAATATAGTTGCAAAAAGAAGGAACATAGGAAATGGATAATAATTTTTCTCAACGGGTCAGAGAGATCATGGTATACAGCCGCGAGGAAGCAGGACGGCTCCAGAACAATTACATCGGACCGGAACATCTGATGCTGGGTATCTTGCGTGATGGCGAAGGGCTGGCCATACAGGTATTGCAGGATTTCGATATCGACCTGCAGATGCTGAAAGAGTATATAGATACACAGATACGCACCATCCAGGAACCCTACGATGGTACCAGTGAGGTTGTGATCAATAAAAATACAGAAAAGGCGTTAAAAATGAGTATTCTGGAAGCTCGTCTCACCAAAAGCAAAGAGACCGAATCGGAACATATCCTGCTTGCCTTGCTGAAAGAGAAGAACACGCTGATCAATGATATCCTCGCCAAATTTCAGCTTGACTACTCAAGTGCTTTTCTATATGTGAAAAGCATCCTGGAAAACAGGTTGGAATCAGATGAAACCGACTCCCCCATTGCGGGAGCTAACTTCACCGACGATGATGATGATGAGATGAACGACAAGTCATCGTTCAACCCTGGTGGTGATCAAAGCACCTCATCCCACTCCAAGAGCAATGCCTCCGATACTCCCGTGCTCGATAATTTTGGCACCGATATCACGCGTGCTGCGCTGGAGAACAGACTCGACCCTGTGGTTGGACGCGAGAAAGAGATCGAACGGATTGCGCAAATACTAAGCCGCCGTAAAAAAAACAACCCGGTGCTGATCGGTGACCCCGGCGTGGGTAAATCGGCAATCGTGGATGGACTGGCCCTGCGCATCACCCAGAAGAAGGTTTCGCGGGCACTGTTCGACAAGCGAGTGATCGCCCTCGATATGGCTTCCATTGTGGCAGGCACCAAGTACCGTGGTCAGTTTGAAGAACGCATCAAGGCGATTCTGAACGAGTTGTCGAAGAATCCCAACATCATCCTCTTCATCGATGAGATCCACACCATAGTAGGTGCCGGCGGTGCCGCCGGATCACTCGACGCGGCCAACATGTTGAAGCCTGCACTGGCACGTGGTGAGATACAGTGTATCGGGGCTACCACTCTCGATGAATACCGTAAGAACATTGAAAAGGATGGTGCACTGGAGCGTCGCTTTCAGAAGGTGATTGTCGACCCCACCACCCCGGAAGAGACCCTTCAGATCCTGCGCAACATCAAAGAACGGTATGAAGAGCACCATAACGTGCGATATACCGACGAGGCACTGCAAGCCTGTGTGAAACTCACCGACCGCTATGTGTCGGATCGCACCTTCCCCGACAAGGCGATCGATGCCCTTGATGAGGCAGGAGCAAGGGTTCACATCTCCAACATCGTGATCCCGGAGACCATTGAGCACCTCGAAGCAGAGCTGAAAGAGGTGGAGCAGCAGAAGACCGATGCCGTGAAGGCGCAGAAATATGAATTGGCAGCGAGCTACCGCGATAAGCAGCGACAACTGCTGCTGGCACTCGAAGCTGAGGAGGAGCGCTGGCAAAAAGAGATCAAGGAGAAGCCGGAGCAGGTGGATGAGGAGAAGATTGCCGAAGTGGTGGCGATGATCTCCGGTGTCCCAGTGCAGCGTATTGCCCAGGCCGAGGGGCAACGGTTGCTGGAGATGCGTGAAGAGATTAAGGAGAAGGTTATCGGACAGGATGAGGCGGTGAACAAGATCGTGAAAGCGATCCAGCGCAATCGTGTGGGATTGAAAGATCCCAACAAGCCGATTGGCACCTTTATGTTCCTTGGCCCCACGGGTGTTGGTAAGACACATCTGGCCAAGAAGCTGGCCGAGTTCCTGTTCGACTCCACTGAGAACCTGATCCGGGTTGACATGAGTGAATACATGGAGAAGTTCAACGTCTCCCGCCTGGTGGGAGCACCTCCCGGTTATGTGGGCTATGAAGAAGGCGGACAGCTTACCGAGAAGGTACGCCGTCGCCCCTACTCTGTGGTGCTGCTCGATGAGATTGAGAAAGCACATCCCGATGTCTTCAACATCCTCCTGCAGATACTGGATGAAGGGCACATTACCGACAGCCTGGGCAGGAGAATCGACTTCAAGAACACTATCCTGATCATGACCTCCAATATCGGAACACGTCAACTGAAAGACTTCGGGAGAGGTATCGGTTTCCACACCGATAATAACCTGACGAATGCCGAATACTCCCGCAGCGTCATCCAGAAAGCGCTCAACAAGGCGTTCGCACCCGAGTTTCTGAACAGGGTTGACGATATCGTAATGTTCGACCAATTGAGCCGTGAGTCGATCTACAAGATCATTGATCTGGAATTAAAAGGGCTTTACAAACGAATTGGCGAACTTGGCTACAAGATGGAGCTTACCGAAGCGGCGAAAGAGTTTATTGCCAATAAGGGCTACGACGTGCAGTTTGGCGCCCGTCCGCTCAAGAGAGCCATACAAAAATATATCGAAGATGAGATGGCTGAACAGATGCTCCGTACCGGAGTGAAAGAGGGTGATACCATCCTGGTTGACTTCGACAGTGAGAAGCAGCAGATCATCATGAATGTAACAGTAGAAAATGAGTGAACAAAAAATGAAAGTTGAAGTATGGACCGACATCATGTGTCCATACTGTTATATAGGTAAGATACATTATGAAAAAGCCCTGCAACAGTTTGAACATGCGGATGAGGTGGAGCTGGAATGGAAAGCATTTCAGCTCAACCCTGAGCTGCCGGGCAAAGGAAAAGGATATCCTGTAAGCGAATATCTGACAATGACCGCCGGCCTCTCTCAGGAGAAGGTGGATCAGATGTTCGCCGGTGTCAAGAAACTGGCCGATGATATTGGTGTGGTGTTCAACCTACCCGGCGCAATCGCAGCCAATACAGGCGATGCCCATCGACTGATCAAGCTGGCTGCAACGAAAGATGTAGAGTCAGAGGTGTTGCGCCATCTTTCAAAAGCCTACTTTGAGGAGGCAAAGGATTACAGTGACCACGATCTGCTGGTCTCTATAGGTATGAATACGGGCCTTGAAGAGCAGGCAATTCGTTCCATGCTCGACAGCGAGGACTATCTCTACGAGATAAAACAGGATGTTCAGGAGATGGCCAACCTGGGCTTTGACACGGTTCCCACATTCCTGATGGACCGCAGGCAGGCCATCGTCGGCTCCGAGCCGGTGAATCTCTTCCTCAGTGTACTCAAAAAAGCCCATAACAACTGGAAGAAGCGCACCGAAAAGGAGAGGGAGATGACAGTGACGAGAGGTAAGTCATGCACTGCTGACGGAGTATGTGATATATAAGCAGAAAAAAAATGGAATTCCTACGGATCGACCCTGGTGAGCATGAACGATGGAACAGTGTGTGGAGACTCTACGAAGAGAGTTTTCCGGTAGCAGAGAGAAGAAAAATGGAAGACCATCTGCTGGCATGTACCGATGAGCGGTTCTTTCCGCTCTCAGCATGGGAGGAAGGCAGAGTGACCGGCCTGTTATTTTTCTGGGAGTGGGAGGGCTATCGTTACCTGGAGCACCTGGCAGTTACTCCCCATCATCGCGGGCAGGGTTACGGATCTGAGATGCTACGCTATCTGCGTGACAGTGAATACACCATCATACTGGAGATTGATCCGCTGGTAAATGAGTTGTCGGTGCGCAGGCTCCAGTTTTACGAACGGGCAGGTTTCACACTCACCCCCTATCGTTTTGTGCATCTTCCTTACCGGCTTGAAGCACAACCCCAGGAACTTCTGATCCTCAGCTACCCCCAAATGATCACCAAAAAAGAGCGCAACGATTTTCTACGCTTTGTAAATGAGGAGGTGATACGCTACTGTGAACAACCGACTAAATAATATCACCGAACAAATTCATTTGTCAGTTACCCAGCACGGAGGCCATCACGCGCAGCAGTTGCGTGAGCATCAGCTCTTCTCGTCCGGACCTGGGGTGTATCGGATAGACGATCACCTCAACAGCATCTTTCTCCCGCATGCTGAGATACCCACCCAAACCCCAGGACATCATCCTGGCATCGGTCCTGAACTTCAACACTCTGTTTTTACGGTCTGAGAAGGAGATGATCCACTGACGATCGATACGTTGCATCACTTCATCGAACGGGCAGTCGCTTCTCGCCCGAAATGTGAATCGCGCTTTCTTCTGTCCCGAAAAAGGGGGAGGTGCCAATTGCTCCGTCTCCATGTAATCCAGTCTCCTGAAAAAATAGGCGGTAATCAGGGCAGGAGGAATAACACCCACCAGAAAAAAAACAAGAGCAGCCTGCCAGAAATCGAATTGTACTCCCCAGAAGAGGTAGACAACTCCCAACACAGCCAGGTAAAAAATCAGAAAAACAGAAACCCAGAAAAGAAACAGTCGTACAGTAAATCGCATATGGTAGTCTCCCGGTATTTGGTTTTCAGAACAATTGTGAATCGGTCACTAAAAAAGACAACCAGAGATCTCTCAACGAACCTGTGGTATCACAAGCTGTTCCGTGATCCTGATATCACGGTAACCCATCTCCTTCAGCAGCGAGCGGATAGCCATTTTGGCATGTAGTGTCGACTCCTCCAGGATCCCCTGCTCCAGGGCATCGTTCACCATCACCTGCTTCTCGCGTATCAGTGCCTCGTTGTAATCTGAAATGCGAATGGGATTGAAAGCGTTGTCACTTTCGTTGAACACCTCGATGGAGTTTTCATCGATCACTGTTTCGAGAATACGTGGTTTAGGAAGCGACACCAGGATGGTGGTGTCATTCTGCGGCTCAACCGTGATCCGGTCGAAATCAACACCCGCCTTGATATAACCGTTATACTTAAGCAGGAAAAATTTGTTGGTAAGCGGTACATTCAAATTCATTATCTTCATGTAATCCTTGTAGCTGATCACGCCTGTGTAGTTGTGTTTCACCAGCGCCAACTCCTGAAGATAGGTGATCCGGCTCATCACCGAAGAGCTGTCATAACCTCTCTCCTTTTCACGGTTAACATTGTTCATCCAGAGCAGGAATGCCAGAATCACAGTGGTGAGAAAGAAGAATAGGGTTGAAATCGATATTTTCCCAGAGATACGTTCCACGATCGCTTAATTGCTTTTCTTTATGACTCAATGGACAAATATACTGTTTTTTGTGACACAATTCATCTCTCCGGCGATAATTATATTTTTAGATTTGAACCATTATTAGCGAATCTGTTTTCATCTGATAACAACTTTACCTATATTTGCGCGGGGATCATGTATCTTCTTCAGAAAACTATTACTCCAAACAGACACATTCAATTAATTCCTCAGATCTCACACGAATGAATTCACAAGTCAACATAGGGGATTTTAATCTGTTGTTTAAATCCTATTATACACCCTTTCTTCGGTTTGCGATGGGCTACGTGAAAGATAAACAGACTGCTGAGGACTTTGTATCGGAAGCATTCACGGTTTATTGGGAAAAAAAAAATGAGTTACTGCCCGATACCAATCCACCGGCATTCATTCTGACAATTGTGAAAAATAAATGCATCAATTATCTTCATCATCAGACGATAGAATTGAGGGTGAGCACAGAAATAAAGGAGCATGCTGAATGGGTGAGAGCCGTTCGTTTGAGCACACTGGAAGCGTGTGACCCGGAAGGAATCTTCTCTCGGGAGATTGAAGAGATCGTACGGAGAACACTCGAAAAACTCCCCCCTAAGACAGCGCGTATCTACACCTACAGCCGTAAGATGGGTTTCAGTTACAAAGAGATAGCAGAATTGACTCAAATGAGCCAGAAGAGTATTGAATTTCATATCTCCAAGGCACTCCGCCATTTGCGGGATTCACTGAAAGATTACATCATCTTGTTGTTCTGCTTTTTCATTTAACAAAAATATATGTTTTTTATTAGGGTTGTGCTACCTCCGTTTGTTATATAAATGGAGGGTTTATTATTTTACATATGGACAAGCAGATATTACACAAGTTCTTTGCAGGCAATGCAACGTTTGAAGAAGAAAAAAGAATCAGGGAGTGGCTCAATCTTTCCGCAACGAACCGCAACTGTTTCATGCAGGAGAGGAAAGCGTATGACCTGCTCCTGCTTGCTCCTGCCGTGCATCAGACTACATCCCAGACTAAGTGGCAGATCTCACCGTGGATTTCCGGCTCAGCGGCAGCTGTAATCATATTTCTGATTATCAGCGGTCTCTTCTGGATGATCCGACAGGACACAACAATAAAATACAACACAGTAATAGTGCCTCCGGGACAGCGTATCAACCTAATTCTTTCCGACAACACCAATCTCTGGCTGAATGCCAATACAACCTTCTCCTACCCCACCCGCTTTAACCGGAAGAGCCGCACCGTCTATTTGAATGGTGAAGCCTATTTCGATGTAAGTCCTAACAAGAAGGTGCCCTTCATCGTTAAGTCAGATCTTGGAGAGGTTCAGGTAACCGGCACTTCATTCAATGTGGATGCATATTCCGCAACCCAAAGGTTTGAGACCAGCCTCTTCGAGGGTGGTGTCGACATCTACCGAAATGAGAAAAAGGTAGCCTCGTTAAAACCCAACGAAACGGCAAGATTGGAAAACAATCAGCTTGTGGTTGAAATGATTGGTGACAGAGATAGATTTCTCTGGCGTGATGGCCTGATTGCCTTTAACCATAAAAGACTGGAAGAGATTCTTTATTCACTTGAGAAGTATTTCGATGTGGAAATTGAGATTGCCTCCACTGCTTTGCCGCAACATACCTATAGCGGTAAGTTCCGACAGTCTGATGGTGTGGATTATGCATTAAGGGTGTTGCAAAAAAGCATCCACTTCAGTTACGAAAGAGATGAAGAGACAGGTAAAATAAAAATTGACAATTATTGATTTTACTTATTGTATGGATCAATCCTGAAGAAAAAGTCTTTGGTGATTGATAACATTGATCAATTACAAACTTAAAAACAGATGCCTATGGAAAAAAACAAGAAATGAACATTAATTAAACAAAAACCGGTGAGTGCTGTAACACTCACCGATAGGATGTTTTTGTTAACACATTCCTGAAAAAATATGTATCAACTTAAAAACACTACAAAAGTATGAAGAAAAACAATTCAGTGGGTAATATTTTATCTGATAATATACCCATTAAACATTTTTTATTTATCATGAGAACAACATTTATCCTCTTATTTGTTTGTATCTTTTCCTCATTAGCAGAAACTGGGTATACCCAAAATGCCAGGATTACGATCAACAAACGTAATTCTACATTTAAAGAGGTTTTAAATGAAATTGAAAGCAAGACAGATTATCTTTTTATTTATAATGATGAAGTTAACTTCAATGAACGCATATCGGTGAAAGCAACTAAAAAGAGTGTTTCCGACATATTGAATGCGATTCTTAAAAATAAAGATGTGTTATATTCTGTCGAAGGAAATCATATTATTCTCACAAAAAAAGATGTTAACAGGGGAGATGATGAAAATACTAATATACAAGCAAATAATAATCAGCAACAACAAAAAAAACAAATTACTGGAAAAATTTCTGATGAAGATGGATTACCGATCATAGGTGCAAATATTATTGAGGTTGCGACCTCCAACGGTACAATTAGTGACATCGATGGAATATTCACACTGGAAGTTGACATTGAAGCTACATTGAAAATAACGTATATAGGTTATTTGGAGCAAATTGTCAACACCAAAGGTAAGACATTCATTGATGTTGTTTTATCAGAAGATTCACATGCATTGGATGAATTGGTTGTAATCGGTTATGGATCTATGCCTAAAAGATCAATTTCAACTGCAATTTCTTCTGTCAATGCTGACAACATCAAAGAAATGCCGGTAGGAACGGTAGGAGAGGCGTTGTATGGTCAGCTACCTGGATTGTATATTGTACAAAATGATGCTCAACCCGGAAAAGCACCAACCCTGAGAATTCGCGGGACAGGCTCGCTCACAGCAGCTAGTGACCCATTATATGTGATTGATGGGTATCCCACCAACGATGCTAGTTTTTTCATGAACATACTTCCGGAAGATATTGAGACAATCAATGTATTAAAAGATGCTGCATCATCCGCTATCTATGGTTCAAGAGCCGGCAATGGTGTTATTCTGGTAACGACAAAGAAAGGTAGAACAGATAAAAACGAGATTAATTTCAATGTCACACTAGGGTTACAACAACCACAGAGATATATCGATGTATTGTCTGCGTCTGAATTTGCACTAATGGTAAAAGATGCTCGAGAGAATCAGGGAATGGCTCCCCTTCCCCTATTGGATGACCCCAGTCAATGGGTCGAAACCGATTGGCAAAGAGATGTTTTCTTCAGAACAGCTCCTATCCAAAGATATGATATCTCAATGAGAGGAGCTAGCAGTAAAGCCAGATATAATATGTCTGCCATATTCGAGAATCAACAAGGTATCGTGCAAAACTCATTCAATCAGAAATTAGGATTAAGAGGATCAGTAGAGTTGGATCTCAATGATTTTATCACAACAGGTTTATCCATACAACCGACCTATACATATCAGCGAGTCCAGCAAACCTCTGGTGGTAATACAACCGTTACTGCTGGTACTATTGCTGAGGCAGTTGCCTATCCTCCAATATATGGGCCATATGCGGAAAATGGAGATTATTTTCAAATCCAACAACATACCAGCAATACTGATTTCAATTCAGAGCTTACCAATCCATTAAGCAAGCTACTGGAGATTGACAACGACTACAACACCATTAGAACACTGACACAGGCTTTTGTCAATATCAAACCAATAAAAAACCTGAACATCAGGTCAGATGTGAATGCAGCTTTTGCCAATCAGAAAAATGAGTATTATCGAAGTGCGTACAGTCCCGGCTCCTCAAGACAGGGAAACAAATCGAGACCGAATTTGGCAGCGATAGATGCATATCGTTACGCTTCTTTTGGATACAATGTCTACTGGTCTACCACCGGAACATACAGCCTTCTTTTCGATGAAGTACATTCTGTTTCTGCCATGGCCGGTTATGATCTGGCTTATAACAGTGCATACTCCGTAAGGCAGGACGATCGTACTGACAGCAACTATCCCATAGCCTATGGAAATACGAACATAAGGAATGTTGCAGGGGCATTTTTGTGGAATGGTAGCTCGTCAAATTCTGAATATGCTTTTGATGCCATGTTTGGCCGTATCAACTATGATTATAAAAGTAAATATATCTTTTCAGGCTCAGTAAGAAGAGACAGGTCAAGTAAATTCGGCCCCCAAAACCGTGCAGGCACATTTTGGTCTCTTTCGGGTGCCTACAACATCTCAGAAGAACCCTGGATGAAGAATTTAAATTGGCTCTCAATTGCGAAGGTCAGGGCAAGCTATGGAGTAACGGGTAATGATCAGCTTGGAAGCAATTATGTATGGACATCAACATTGGCTACTGATTATTATGTATTTGGCGCCGGTTCATCATCTATTCGTACAACCGGATACTACCCTGATAGTTATGCAAACCTGGGGCTGGGATGGGAGAAAAACACTCAGTTTGATGCTGGTCTTGATCTCGGCCTCTTTAATCGTATATCTTTTTCATTAGATTATTACAACAGGGTGAGTGATGCCGTTCTTGCAGCATCCATTCCAAATCTAAATGGAAAAAGCAGTTCTGTTACAATCAATGCCGGTAAAATTCAGAACAGAGGGGTGGAAATAACAGTTGGTGCTCCCATTCTGACGGGTGATTTCAAGTGGAATAGTGATTTTAATATCTCATTCAACAGGAATAAATTGCTCTCATTGGCTACTGGTAATGATTATTATGGGACAGTTAACGGAATGATACGAAACTATGTTGGGAGACCGCTTGGAGATATCTACACCTATGTGAATATCGGCACTTTTAACTCAGCTGAAGAAGTGGCGAAAGATGCCAAGTTCCTAACACAAAGTATTGGGGACCTTAAGTTTTTAGATTACAACAATGATGGCACCATTAACTCCAATGATATGGTATACCAGGGAAACAATATGCCCAAATTCAATGCCGGTTGGATCAATCAATTCTCTTATAAGAATATTGATCTCTCTTTTGTCATGGATGGTCAGTATGGTGGTTTGGTGTACTGGGGATTTGGATATGCATCGGGACTGAACCGTCATATGGAAAATGCATTTGCAATCTACGCCCGTAATCGCTGGCGTTCTGAAAATGAGATTGGTGACGGCATTTCACAAAAAGCCGGATCAAGCAACGTGGTGGGAGCACTTATCTCACAAACGCGTTATCTCTTTAAATCGGACTACTTGAAAATTCGAAATGTAGCTCTTGGATATACAATGCCTGACCATATCACCAAAAAAATGGGTATGAACAGTCTTAGATTTAACATAAACATGCAAAACCTTTATTCATTTGATGAATATCCGGGTTATTCTGTGGAAGCAGGCGGAATGGGTGGAGCAACCGGTGGAAGTGATGGTGGAAATTATCCAACTGTAAGAACATTCACGTTCGGTGTAAACATAAACTTATAAAATCTACAACAATGAAACGAGCATTCGAATCATTATCACCCCGATACATGATTAAAGCGAGTTCCATATGTTACACTTGAAAATAAATAATTTTAATCATATGAAAAAAAATATTGTTATTACATTCATTATATTGTCAATAGGTTTTTCATGTAGCGACTCATTTTTTGACAGATATCCAACTGATTCCATGACGACTGAGAATTACATGAAAAATGTTGATGAGCTCAAGACAATACTTAATGCAGCTTATGCTGGGATGAGAGGTGCTTTTGCAAACAGCATTGTTTATATTGGAGATTTACCAACCGACAATGCATATGATTACAAACTAAATAACTCCACTGCACATATCAGCTTACATGAGTCGAATGTCGATGCACAAAATGCAGTGATAAGAGACTTGTGGAGTGCAAGTTATAAGATCATCAACAGATGTAACATCGTGATAGATGAAATGGAGAAAATTGATGCTTCATCCGAAACATACAATCAATTGGTCGGAGAAGCTAAGTTCATCAGAGCATACACCTACTTTGTGATGGTCAGAGTTTGGGGGGATGTACCTCTCGTGCTACATGACATTGATAATTACATGGATGTATTTGAATATGGGAGAACATCAACCACAGATGTGTATGCGCAAATCGTCAGTGACCTGAAAGACTCTGAGAGCAAACTGCCTGACTTTTACTCTTCAAACAATGATATTGGCAAAGTAACAAAAACAGCTGCTCAAGCCATCCTGGGGGATGTTTATCTCACTAACAAGGATTTTGAGAATGCGAAAAACTATTTTGAGAATATAATTGATAAAGAGGGAGAAAAACTAGGTCTTCTGGACGATTACGCGTCGATCTTCGACTCAAATAATGCGAACAATAAAGAGATCATATTTGCAATTCAGTATGCCAGCAATCAAGTTCCTTCGATGAGTAACTATCTGGGTAATGCATCATTAGGCAATATTCAAGGAATTCCGATATCTCCAAGAGGTATGGAAAGCAGCATTTATGGTGTCAACATTCTCTTAATGACACATGAATTAGAAGCAAAATACAGTGAAACAGATCACAGAAGAAACGTGATCTATACCGACTTAATATCACCAGATTATCTATGTACTATTCCAATGACCCTAAAGTATTTTGATTATCAAAATCTTATTGACAAGAAATCCGGTAATCCGGATAGTGGTTGTGAAACCATTATTAGCCGATATTCAGATGTCATTTTGAAATATGCAGAATGTTTGAATGAAACCCAGAAATATTCGGAGGCAGTTGAACAAATTAGTAGGGTTCGAAGCAGAGCAGGACTGGAAACAAACATTCCCAGCAACTATGACAACATTTTCAAAGCCATTGAAGATGAGCGTCAGTTGGAACTATCAATGGAAGGTCATCGTTGGTTTGACTTACTAAGAACAGGTCGAACAAAAACGGTTGTGAACAGTTTCTATAACAGAGAGAATGAAATTGAATTACCATTTACAATTTCTGTATACCAATATGGTGATCCAAATTCACCATTAAGTGTCTCTGATCATGAATTGCTGTTCCCATTACCCTATGATCAGGTAGTATTGAACCCTGATAAATTGAAACAAAACCCTAATTACTAATATTTTACATAATTAGATAAGTAGATATGATTGATTTTTTTATTAAATGTAAACTATTGCTTTTATGCCTGTTATTTGCTCATCCGCACTTGACTAATTCGCAAAATGTCCCTGAATTGGTTGCCGGCATCCCTGTCAACTACGATGAGTCGAAGACGGGCAGCTGGGAACTTCCCGACCTCTTTACCCTGCAAAACGGCAGTAGGGTGACCAATGCAAAGGAGTGGATGGAGCAACGTCGCCCTGAGATTGTCCGCC
>CAZBFS010000024.1:0-15222 GCA_964491215.1 uncultured Proteiniphilum sp. | reverse complement strand
GGGAGAAATCGCAGGTTGTCAGCAACTTTGGTTACAACCTCGATGTATTTGCATTTGAAGAAGATGAACAGGCAGCCTATATCAACTACCTACATGTAGTAAATGGAGCTGTAAACCAGGCGTATACGTTTGAATACAGAAAAAAACTGGAAGAGCGACCGGAAGAACTGTTGGGCCTGGGCATCGTGGAGATGCGGCAGCGTTTCGGCAGCAACTCCAAAGAGATCATCGTTCCATTCCTACCCGACCTGAAGCTGACCGATGTAGAGTTCACTATCCCCCAGCGGGGGGATAAGCGGACTCTACTGCTGCTCTCTGAAAAAAATGTGAAGCAGTTCAAACTGGACAAGCTGAAAAAAGCGGAGATGCTCAATCCCGACCAGCGGGCTACAAGAATCCTTAAAGGCGTGCAAAAAGATCTTGGATTAAAAGAGATGCCCTGGCATATTGAGTGCTTTGACAACTCTAACATCCAGGGCACCCATCCGGTGGCAGCATGTGTTGTCTTTAAAAAAGCAAAGCCTGCAAAAAAAGAGTACCGTCATTTCAACGTGAAAAGCGTAGCAGGGCCCGATGATTACGCATCAATGCGTGAGATTGTGGAAAGACGCTACTCTCGTCTGCTTAACGAAGGCGCTCCCCTACCCCAACTCATTGTGATTGACGGCGGTAAAGGACAATTACATGCTGCCGTGGAAGCGCTTCAGAAAATCGGGCTCTACGGAAAGATCGCAGTGATCGGCATCGCGAAGCGGCTCGAAGAGATTTACTACCCTGGTGACTCCGTTCCGCTCTACATTGATAAGAATTCAGAGACGCTGAAACTGATCCAACAGCTCCGTGATGAGGCGCACCGTTTTGGAATCACTTTTCACCGGCAGAAGAGAAGCAAGTCGCAGATCACTTCACAACTCGACGAGGTGAAAGGGATCGGCAAGGAGACGAAGAGGAAACTGCTAACCCGCTTCAAAAGTATCAAGCGTATTCGCGAGGCAACTGATGAAGAGATTGGTGAGCTGATAGGAAAAAACAGAGCAGCACTGATCAAGCAATGGATCAGTGATAGCAGTAATAAAACAGAAATATGAGGGTACTGATTCAACGTGTATCGCGCGCCGTCGTATCAATCGGCGGTGAAAAGAAAAGCAACATATGCAAAGGACTTTTGCTTTTTGTCGGTATTGAGGAAGAGGATGATGACAGTGATATCGATTATCTTTGCAGGAAGATCGTTCATCTGAGAATTTTTGACGATGCCAATGGTGTCATGAACCTGTCGGTGGCGGATGTCGGAGGCGAACTGCTGGTGGTTTCACAGTTCACCCTTCATGCCAGTACCAGGAAAGGTAACCGACCCTCTTATATCCGTGCGGCAAAACCGGAAAAAGCCATTCCTCTCTATGAAAAGTTCTGTCAGGAGCTCGGGAAGATGCAACAACGAGAGGTAGCAACGGGTGAGTTTGGTGCCGATATGCAGGTAGAATTGATCAACGACGGTCCGGTCACCATCTGGATCGATTCAAAAAACAGGGAATAGATGAGAATAGAGGAAGCACAGCAGCTGGTGGACGACTGGATTCATACCTATGGGGTGCGATACTTCAGCGAGTTGACAAACATGGCTCTCCTCACCGAGGAGGTGGGTGAGCTGGCACGTATCATGGCCCGCACATACGGTGATCAGTCGTTCAAGGAGAGCGACAGCAAGGCTGACCTGGGCGATGAGATGGCCGATGTGCTATGGGTCTTGATCTGTCTTGCCAACCAGACTGGCGTTAACCTTGAAGAGGCACTGAAGAAGAACATCGAGAAAAAAAGCCGGAGGGATGCAACCCGTCACAAGGAGAACCCAAAATTGAAATAAAAGTATAAGAAAAACTCATAAAATGATTCAACAATATGGAAAAAGAGAAGTATCAAACTACCCTGAAAGCCTATCCATTCAGACTGAACGATGAGCAGGTAACAGATGAGGTCAACAACCTGTTGGCTGAGAAAACATATCAGAATAAAAACAAAGAGGTTTACAGCCGCATATATGGCTGCATAGACCTGACCACCCTCAACAGTACCGACAGCCGCGAGGGTGTTTGGCAGTTCACCGAAAAGGTGAACAGCTTCGACGGTACGCGACCCGATATACCCAATGTGGCAGCAATCTGCGTTTATCCAAATTTCACCCACACGGTGAAGGAGGCGCTGACGGCTGATGTACGGATCGCCTCTGTATCTGCCGGGTTCCCCTCATCACAAACCTTTACGGAGGTAAAGATAGCGGAAACAGCACTGGCTGTGGCCGACGGTGCTGATGAGATCGACGTGGTGATCAATCTGGGTCTCTTCCTGGGTGAGGAATATGAAGAGATGTGCGAGGAGCTCTCGGAGATCAAAGAGGCATGCCGGCAGGCTCCTCTGAAGGTGATTCTGGAGACCGGAGCATTGAAAAGTGCAACTAACATTTACAATGCATCGATCCTCTCACTCTATTCAGGGGCTGATTTCCTGAAGACCTCCACAGGTAAGGGATACCCGGGTGCAACACCCGAAGCGGCCTATGTTATATGTCTGGCTATCAGGGACTACCACATAAAAACGGGACGCAAGGCAGGGATCAAAGTTTCAGGTGGGGTGGCTACACCGGAAGATGCACTGAAATATTATACCATTGTTAAAGAAACCTTAGGAGAGGAATGGTGCAACAATTCCTTCTTCAGGGTGGGTGCCAGCCGGCTGGCAGATGCATTACTGAAGACAATTGAAGAAGATTAAAAACTGTTTAAATATGATGCGAGGCGGTACATGCATGTACCGCCTCTTTTGCATTTCAATTCTTCATCTTTTCACAATCATTGATACCCAAAAATAGTGGTATATTTGCCAAACAATATATTAGATATCACAAAAAAGTTGTTGCTATGAGAAAAAATCTGTTGTTCATCATTCTTTTTCTTGCCACTCTCCCACTCTTCTCACAACAGCTTGCAAAAGGTTTTGTATTTGAAGACTTCAACCGTAACGGCAGCAAAGAGCGGCGTGAACCGGGAATCGCCGGAGTGGCTGTCTCAAACGGATTCGATGTGGTGCTCACCCGTGACGACGGCAGCTACCGTATACCGTTGAAGAGCGGCCAAACCCTCTTCGTGATCAAACCCGGCGGGTTCGAGCCCGCCGTGGACGATGACTTCATCCCTCAGTTCTACTATCACTACAAACCGGAGGGTTCGCCCGATGGCTTTAACTACAAGGGAGTCAATCCCACCGGTGAGTTGCCGCGATCGGTCGATTTCGCACTTTACCGTTACGATGAACCGGAGGTGTTCACAGCAATCATTTTCGGGGATCCGCAGCCCTACTCGATGGAAGACCTTGACTATTTCACCCGTAAGATCGTTGAGGATGTACAAAAGAACGAAAAAAACCTGTTCGGCATCAGCCTGGGTGATATTGTGGGCGACAACCTCGACCTGCAACCTGTATACAAGGAGCGTATGCGCCGTCTGCAGATCCCCTGGTACAACGTGATGGGTAACCATGATATGAACTACGATGCACCCACCGATGATCTCTCCGATGAGACCTTCGAGAAGAATTTCGGGAGTGCCAACTATGCCTTTAATTACGGTAACGCACATTTCATCGTGCTGGACAACATACTCTATCCCGATCCGCGCGACGGCAAGGGGTACTGGGGCGGATACCGACTCGACCAGCTCCTGTTCCTTGAGAACAACCTGAAACATGTACCGAAGGAGAAGCTGATCGTTATCTCCCAGCACATCCACATGAAGGAAGAAGCCGGCTACAGGTTAGCAGACCGCCAGCGGCTCTTCGAACTGCTGAAGGATTTCGAGAATGTGTTGGTGATGTCGGCCCACACCCATCTGCAGGATCAGATCGAATATACCTCAGCCGATGGGTGGATGGGCAGAAAACCGCTGCATGAGTATAACGTGGGTACCACCTCGGGCGACTGGTACTCGGGAAAAAAGGATGAGAACGGGTTGCCCGATGCTACCATGCGCGACGGCACACCCCAGGGTTATGCCTACCTGCACATAAAAGGCAATCAATACAGCGTGGATTACAAGGTAGCCGGGAGAGAGCCGGAGTATCAGATGAACATCTATGCTCCCAAAGTGGTGCCCTACAAGGGCATAACTACCTCTCGTATCGTTGTCAACTTCTTTATGGGAAGCCGGAACGACCTGGTGGAGTATCGCATTGGCAATGGTGAATGGCAAAAGATGAGCTACATAGAGGCTCCAGACCCCTCCTACTCTACCAAGCTGTTTGAGTGGGATTTCACAGATAAACTACTTCCGGGACGCCGTCCGTCAAACGCGGTGAACAGCACCCACCTATGGAGCGGATCGCTTAAGTTAAATCTGCCTCCCGGAGAGCATACCATAGAGGTGAAGGCAACCGACCGGTATGGCAAGCAACATTTGGGTACGAGAAAATATACAATTCTGGAATAACTTTTTACTGAACCCCCATAAAACTGGTCGTCAGTACATCTGTGCAGGCGACCTTTTCTATTCAGATCCAACCCTGATAACTGACATATTGTCTTTATTTTATTCGTTTTAATGGTTGTTATTGACACAAACAAGTCATTATGTCTTGTTTTATGCGAAAAAGAGCAAATTGATGCATCGGCATATATTTTGCCCTTTGTATGATGTAACAGCAAATAATAAAATAAATATTAACAAATAAAAGAAAGGGTAAAACTATGACAATTATCAGACGATCAAACAACTGGCTGCCGAGTGTATTCAACGACTTTTTCGGCAATGAATGGATGCAAAACAACAACCGGTCGGTACCGGCTGTCAACATCCAGCAAAACGACAACGGCTTCCTGGTGGAGGTAGCTGCTCCGGGAATGACCAGAGAAGATTGCAATGTAAGGATCGATGAGGAGAACAACCTTGTGATCGCGTTCGAAAAGAAGAATGAATCGGAAGAGAAAGACAAAAAGGGAACCTACCTGCGTCGCGAATTTTCCTACACACAGTTCCAGCGCACGATGATCCTACCTGACAACGTGGAAAAGGAGAATATCTCAGCCAGGGTGGAAAACGGAGTGTTGACGGTAGCCGTTCCGGTTGCCAACGAGGAGAAGATTCCCAATTCACGGCTGATTGAAATACAATAACGCTGTTGGAACTTAAAAAAATGACTTGAAGATGCCACCCCGCAACGGGTGGTATCTCTTTTTAGTACTTACGGTTTTTCAGATAAGAGAGAAAGAGGCGCATCAGTGATTCCATCTCCTCGCTGAATTTGAAACCGGATACAATCTCCTCTGCCTCTTCAATCAGGGCTTCAATCTTTCCATAGGCATAGTCAATACCACCCTGCTCACGGGCAAAATCGAGGAGTCTTGTGATATGCTCATCGCTATAGTCACGGGAGTTGATGATCTGTAACATCTCATCTGAAATCGCTGCGGGTGCTTGTTGCAGTGCATAAATAAGTGGAAGGGTGATCTTCCCTTCCCTGATATCATTGCCGGTGGGTTTGCCCACATCCCTCTTGAAGTAGTCGAAAATGTCATCCCTGATCTGGAAACAGATGCCCAGGATGCTGCCCAGTTGGGTAAAACGACTGATCATTGAGCTGTCAGCTCCCCCCGTGATGGCACCAATGGTGATGCTGGCACGCATCAGTGAGGCGGTTTTCTTGTCGATCACCTCAAAATAGGCCGCCTCGTCGACGATGATGCGGTCGGCCAGCGTGAACTGGTTCAGCTCTCCCTCAGCGAGATTATGTCCCAACTCCGAGATGATACGAATGATATCAAAGTTATTGGTCTTCACGCTCTCAAGCAGTGCGGAGGAGAGCAGGTAATCGCCCAGCAGCACCGCCTGCGTGTTGTCGTATACCGCATGCAACGAACGTTTGCCGCGGCGGGTGTCCGACTTGTCGATCACGTCATCGTGCACGAGGGTGGCGGTGTGCAGCAACTCCACCGTCACGGCACCATGATAGGTCTCCGGGATGATCCCGTTACAAGCTTTCGCGGTCATCAGCACCAACAGGGGTCTCAGTCTCTTTCCCGAGGTGTTGAATAGATAACCCACCATCTCGCTGATCAGCGGATTATCGCTTTTCATCGACGATTTGAGGTACTCCTCAAAAAGGAGCATCTCCTTTCGAAGAAAATCTTTTATAAGCTGACCCTGATCCATCAAATCGGAATTAAACAGCTACAAAAGTAAAAATAATTCTCCGCTTCGCAACAATTAATCGTAACTTTACGTTTCCTTAATGATATTACAGGAGATTATGAACAAGAACAAACTCTTCCTACTCGACGCATATGCTCTTATCTACCGTTCCTATTATGCATTCATCCGCAATCCCAGGGTCAACTCGAAAGGTCAGAACACCTCTGCTGTTTTCGGTTTTGTGAATACCCTCGAGGAGGTGCTGCGCAAGGAAGACCCATCACATATTGCCGTTGCATTTGATCCGCCGGGACCAACCTTCCGCCATATTGAGTTTGATGCTTACAAGGCGCAGCGGGAAGCTACACCTGAGGATATCAAATGGTCGGTACCGGTGATCAAGGAGATCGTCAAAGCCTACAACATCCCGGTGCTGGAGGTAGAAGGATATGAAGCTGATGACGTGATCGGCACCCTGGCCAAGAGGGCCGACAAGGAACGTTTCGATGTCTACATGATGACGCCCGACAAGGATTACGGACAGCTTACCGAACCCCATATCTTCATCTACAAGCCGCGCTATGGCAGCAACGACTTTGACCTGCTGGACGACCGTCGTGTGGTGGAAAAGTATGGTCTCTCCCACCCTCATCAGGTGATCGATCTTTTGGGATTGATGGGTGATTCTTCCGACAACATACCCGGCTGTCCCGGTGTGGGTGAGAAGACAGCAGTGAAGCTCTTACAGCAGTTCGGGTCGATAGACCTGTTGCTGGAGCAGACCGACAAGCTGAAAGGTGCATTGAAGACAAAAGTGGAAGAAAACAGCGAACAGATTCGTATCTCCAGGATGCTGGCCACCATCAAAACCGACGTGCCCATTGAGGTGGATGAGGAGCTCTTCCGGCGGCAGGAGATCAACGTTGATTCGCTCAGGTCAATCTTCGAGGAGCTGGAGTTTCGTACCCTGCTCACCCGCGTGCTGAAAGAGGATACCCCCCCACCCGCTTCCAAAGAACCGGTACAGGGTGATCTCTTCGCTCTTTTCGACGCAGCAGGAGGTGCTCACACAACAGAGGTACCCGTTTTGCCGAAAGGCTTCTCCGATATCGGGAGCACCACCCACGACTACCGGATGGTGTCAACAGAGCAGGAACGGAAAGAGCTGGCGACGCTGCTCTCAGCACAGCTGGAGGTATGCTTTGATAGCGAGACCACCGGAGTGGATCCACTGGAGAGCGAGATGGTGGGTCTCTCCTTCGCCTTCCGTGAGGGAGAAGCTTACTATGTGCCGGTATCGCCAGACCGCGAGCAGGCATCCAAAGAGATTGCCGTTTTCAAACCCATTTTTGAAGATGCTTCCATCGCCAAAATAGGTCAGAACATCAAATATGACATCCTGCAGTTGCGGCAGTACGGCATCCGGGTGAAGGGAAAGCTGTTCGACACCATGATTGCTCACTACCTGCTCAACCCTGAGCAGCGGCACGGAATGGATTACCTGGCCGAGAGCTACCTGCAGTACCGCACCATCCACATCGACGAGCTGATCGGTCCGAGAGGTAGAAACCAAAAGAGCATGCGGGAGGTAGATCCGGCAGTGGTGAAAGATTATGCCGCGGAAGATGCCGATATCACCCTGAAGCTGAAAAACATCCTGGAAAAGGATATCCGCCGTAATGGGCTGGAAAATCTTTTCTTCGAAATTGAAGCACCTTTGGTTTACGTGCTGGCCGACATGGAGTGGACGGGGGTACGTCTCGACCTGGAGGCACTGAAAGAGCTCTCACGGGAGTATAGCGCTGAGCTGGAAGCAATTGAACAGGAGATAGCCACGATTGCCGGCATGCCGTTCAATGTCAACTCACCCAAGCAGATTGGCGAGGTGCTATTCGACCGGCTGAAGATAGCCGACAAGCCGAAGAAGACCAAGACAGGACAATACAAGACCAGTGAGGAGGAGCTGGAGAAGCTGCGCAACAGGCACCCTATCATTGAAAAGATACTGGAACAGCGGGGACTCAAAAAGCTGCTTGGCACATACGTGGATGCCTTCCCGCTGCTGGTGAGCGAACGCAGCGGCAAGGTGCACACCTCGTTCAACCAGACGGTGGCCGCTACCGGCAGACTGAGCAGCACCAACCCCAACCTGCAGAACATACCCATCCGTGATGACCGTGGAAAGGAGATGCGCAAGGTGTTCATCCCCGATGAGGGTTCTCTCTTTGTCTCATCCGACTACTCACAGATAGAGCTGCGCATCATGGCGCACCTGAGCGGTGACGAGAACATGGTGGAGGCATTTGCTAAAGGAGAGGATATCCATGCCGCCACCGCCTCCAAGATCTTTAAGATCTCACTGGAAGAGGTGACTGGTGATATGCGGCGAAAGGCGAAGACTGCCAACTTCGGCATCATCTACGGTATCAGCCCCTTCGGGTTGTCGGAGCGACTCAACATCCCCCGCGGGGAGGCCAAAGAGCTGATCGACGAGTATTTCGCAACCTTCCCCGGGGTAAAGCAATACATGGACGAATCGATTCTCCATGCCCGCGAGAAAGGCTATGTGGAGACCATCTTCGGCCGCAAACGGTTTCTGCCCGATATCAATTCCCGCAATGCGACGGTGAGGGGTTATGCTGAACGCAACGCCATCAACGCACCCATCCAGGGGAGCGCAGCCGATATCATCAAGGTGGCGATGATACGCATCTTCTCGCGCTTTGAAGAGGAGCAGCTACGATCAAAGATGATCCTGCAGGTGCATGACGAACTCAACTTCAATGTCTTCCCTGATGAACTGGACAAGGTGCGGCAGATCGTTACCACAGAGATGGAGAACGCCTGCAGCCTGAGCGTGCCGCTCGTCACTGACCTGGGGGTGGGGGAGAACTGGCTTATAGCACACTAGCAGAATATGCTCGACGGACTGGCGGAATATGGTTATTGGGGCTTACTGCTTGCCTCCTTCCTGGCGGCGACGGTGTTGCCCTTCAGTTCGGAGGTGGTCTTCATGGCGCTGATCGCGGCGGGACTGGACAGCTGGCAGTGTATCCTCTTTGCCACCGTGGGCAATGCCGCTGGTGGTGCCACCTGTTACTACCTGGGGAGGCTCGGGAAAACAGAGTGGTTGCATAAATGGCTCAGGATCAAGCCTGATCAGATCGACAGAATAATCCGGTGGTTACACGGAAAGGGTGGGGTGATGGGCTTCTTTGGCTTCCTCCCCGCAGTGGGTGACGCGATCCTGGTGGCACTGGGGTTCATGCGTGCCAATGTGCCGCTGGTGATGATCTCCATGACGCTGGGCAAGTTCCTTCGCTACCTGCTGATCGCCTTCGGCACGGAGGGGATATTATCACTCATATAGCTATAAGCCGTAAGATGTAAGCTAATAGCTAAAATTGTAAATTTTGTCAATATGACCATCCTTTTTCACGAGATCGTATATGGACCGGTGCAGAGCCGCCGGCTGGGCAGTTCACTGGGTGTGAACCTGCTACCCTACGACGGCAAGCTCTGTTCATTCGACTGTATCTACTGCGAGTGCGGATTCAACAGGGATTTCAGAACCAAAACAAAGCTGCCCGACCGGGAAAATGTGCGGGCAGCCATGGAAGATAAACTGCAAAAGCTACAAGCAGAGAGAGTAGCCCTCGATGTGATCACCTTTGCCGGTAATGGCGAGCCGACGATGCACCCGGAGTTCGCAGGCATCATCGATGACACCCTGTTGCTGCGTGACCGCTACTTCGCCCATACCAAGATCAGCGTGCTCTCCAATGGTCTTCACCTCAACAAGAGAGAGGTGTTCGACGCCATGAGAAAAGTGGAGAATCCCATCCTGAAACTCGATTCCGCTTTCGATGAGACAGCACGACAAATCGACCGGCCCAATGCCGCCACCTACAGCGTGAGCCAACAGGTTGAACGTTACAAGCTGTTTCAGGGCGATTTTGTGCTGCAGTCGATGTTCCTGCGGGGCAGCTTCGAGGGACGGGTGGTGGACAACACCACCGAAGAGGAGGTTTCAGCCTGGTTAGGGCTCGTCAGAGTGCTCCGCCCGCGCGAGGTGATGATCTATACCATCGATAGGGAAACGCCCGCCAGAGAGCTTGAAAAAGCGCCAATCGGGGTATTGCAGAAAATTGCTGAAAGGGTGGGGGAATTAGGTATTCCTACCACTGTTGCAGGATAATTTCCGGGAATCAGGCTCTCTGCTTCACAAAGAAGAGATGATAGATCTGGATGATGCAGACCACTGCATTGGAGATGATCAGTGGCCATTTAAATCCCAGAAGGATTCCATAAACAATAAACAAGGCGCAGGCAATCAGGTTGATCATCCGCACTTTCCTTACCTTGGTGGGAAGGAAAGAAACAACAAGAAAGGTCATAGCCAAATAGCCGAAAAGTTCTGTGGTATCCATAACAGGTTGGTTAGTTTATCTTTTATCAAAAAATATTACACATTGAACCGGAAATGCATGATGTCACCATCCTGCACCAGGTACTCTTTCCCTTCCACGCTCATCTTTCCCGCTTCTTTTACCGCACTCTCAGATCCGTAATGGATGTAATCATCATATTTGATTACCTCGGCACGTATAAATCCCTTCTCAAAGTCAGTATGGATTACACCAGCACATTGCGGCGCTTTCCACCCCTTGTGGAAGGTCCACGCTCGGACCTCCTGCGGACCTGCTGTCAGGAAGGTCTGCAAGTTAAGCAGGCTGTAAGCAGCTTTGATCAACCGGTTCACACCCGACTCTTCCAGTCCTATTTCATTCAGGAACATCTGTCGCTCATCGTAGGTGTCAAACTCGGCTATCTCAGATTCAATCTTTGCAGCGACCACCAGTATGGCTGAATTCTCGTTTTGAACTGCTTCCTGTACCGCTTCCACGTAGCTGTTACCAATTACAGCACTGGCTTCATCCACGTTACAGACATAGAGTACGGGTTTGGCGGTCAGCAGGTAAAGATCGGCGGCAGCCCTGTTTTCATCTTTTGTGTTGAAGGTGACGGTGCGTGCTGATTCACCCCGCTGCAGTGCCTCTCTGATTTTTGAATAAACCTCATATGCCAAACGGGCCTCTTTGTCACCACCTGTTTTGGCCTGCTTCTCCACCTTGTTTATTCGTGCATCGATGGTCTCCAGATCTTTCAGCTGTAGTTCGGCATCAATGATCTCTTTATCTCTCACAGGATCAACGCTGCCATCCACATGTGTCACATTCTCATCATCGAAACAACGCAACACATGAAGGATCGCGTCGGTCTCCCGGATATTGGCCAAAAACTTGTTGCCCAATCCTTCTCCTTTGCTGGCCCCTTTAACCAATCCCGCTATATCGACGATCTCCACGGTGGTGGGTACAATCTTTTGCGGATTTACCAACTCAGCCAGTTTGTTAAGACGTTCATCGGGTACTGTGATCACCCCTACATTGGGTTCGATCGTACAAAAAGGAAAGTTGGCTGCCTGTGCTTTCGCGTTCGACAGGCAGTTGAAGAGAGTGGATTTACCCACGTTGGGGAGTCCCACTATGCCACATTGTAGAGCCATTTATTGCTATTTTTGTTCCGTTGATCTCACGCGGTGAGGTGATTCGGATAATTGCTGTTTTTAATTCGGAGTGCAAAGATACAAAAAAGAAATGAACCGGCTCTTTCCGGACAATAGATCAGATGAGTATGTTGCAGAAACAATCTTACAAACCATACCTCTCGGATATTTCAAGCATCCGTTCGATCGATCTTACCGCTTTCACCCTTACCTCCTCATCCACCAATATCTCCGGTTGCTCATTCTTCAAACATAAGTAGAGTTTTTCAAGGGTATTCATCTTCATGTAAAAACACTCATTACAGGCACAGGTAGCATCCTCCGGTGGTGCAGGAATGAATAGCTTGTCCGGATTATCCTTCTGCATCTGGTGCAGGATACCTGCTTCAGTAGCCACTATAAACTGTTTTTTAGGTGATTGTGTGGCAAACTTCAGTATGGAAGAGGTAGAACCAACGTGATCAGCCACTTCCAGGAGGTAAGCGGGACATTCAGGATGTGCCAGGATCAGCGCTTCTGTATTTTCTCTTTTAAGATCCAGTATCTTTTCCAGTGAAAACTGAGCATGCACATGACAGAAACCGTCCCACAGCAACATGCTTCTGCCGGTGAGCTTGTTGATGTAATCGCCCAGATGCTTATCCGGACCAAAGATAATCTTCTCCTCTTTCGGCAGCGATTCTACAATCTGACGTGCATTTGTAGATGTAACCACTATATCGGTCAGCCCCTTTACGGCTGCCGTGGTATTGACATAAGAGATTACCGTATGTCCCGGATTTTCATCTATAAATTTCTCAAATTCAGGTGCGGGACAGCTGTCAGCCAGTGAACAACCGGCCATCAGATCCGGAATGAACACCCGTTTGCCGGGACTGAGTATTTTAGCTGTTTCTCCCATAAAATGAACACCGCACAAGACGATGATATCGGCCGTTGTTTTGGTTGCCCACTGCGCCAGCGCAAGGCTATCGCCAACAAAATCGGCCACATCCTGTATCTCAGCCTCCTGGTAATAGTGCGCAAGAATGATCGCATTTTTCTCTTTCCGTAAAAAATTGATCTGTTCTATAATCGTTTCTTTCGTCATCTATTTATTATTATATATTTTTTTAAAATTAAAATGAATAATGATGATTATGATTGGCTGTTGATACTGTTGATTACTTTTTCTTATGTTTATGTTTCTAAGGGTTATGATCAATTTCTATCATGTTATCATCTAATATCAACAGAACAGAAATTCATTTCTTCCTGATTTTAACCATGATGTGAATGTTATCCACAATGGTGGACAAAAGGCAAAGTTAATAATTTATTTCTTGAACCGCTGAAACGGCTGTTGAAAAAGAGTGTAAACATTATGCAAAAAAATGAGAAATATATTTGGTCATATCAAAGCAAATATTATAGATGAATGGATCTCGTTTTATCAATTTTACTTTTCATCTTTCTGTTTACAAAGAATGCACAAGTTATCAACATTTTTATTTTTTCTCTCAGTTTATGCATAAACAGCTATTCCATAAACCATTAAAAAGCGAATCAATTCTTTATTGTTTGTTAATCCCTTTTTCAGGTGCGAATATGAGAACAAAGTTTTTTGTATATTTGTTTGTTCATAATGTAAATGGTGAAAGTAAGGACTCATATATATCTTCTTTTCTTACTGGTGATGGCTGGAACATCCTGCATGTCAACGGTAAAGATAACCTCCGTGGTGGAAAAAGACAGAGAAGGGGATTTTCTGCTCAAGTGGGAAGTGAGTCCCGATCAGGAAGGTAACATAGAGATATACTCCTCTCTCACGGACAGCTCCCTGAATTGTTTTACGCCCGTCACATCGCGCAAGATCACCGATCAGGTGATGAAGCTCAACCCTACCGGTTCCGGACTACGGGAATATTTTATCCTGCGTACCGGTGGTGTTTATTCCGGGGTGGTTGCTAACCGCACCATTGACATGAACCGGATCAAGAACTTCCGTGACATCGGAGGATACTTCACCACCGACAATCGTCAAGTGAAGTGGGGGCAGATCTATCGGTCCGGCAACCTGAGCAACGCCACCCTCTACGACCAGGAGAAGATACGGCGGCTCAACATCCGAACCGTCATCGATTTTCGTTCCGAGCGCACCTCCCGTACTTATCCCATTCTGCTTCACCCCACCATCCGCAAGTTTGCATTGCCTCTGATGCCGATGGATGCCCAGAAGTTAGATGAACAGCTTGAAGATGAGCAATTTGACCGCAGTGATGCGATCCGTTATGTTCAGGAGGAGTATGTGAACATCATTGAGAACCATAAGACACAGTTTGGTGAGATGTTCGATATACTCATCAACGACAGCAATTACCCCATCCTGCTTAGTGGATCGCTGGGCAAGGATGGAGTGGGCCTGGCCACCTATCTCATCCTTTATGCCATTGGTATTCCGCAGAGCTCGCTCGAAGAAGATTATATGCTTTCCAATCGGCTCATTGACCCGGGGATGGTGGAGATTGATGCCCGCAACCTCTCCGAACCGTTACAGGAGGCCGTTACAGCCATGTTGACGGTCAACAGAGCCTACCTCAACTACGCCATCGACCACATCAAACTAAAATACGGATCGGTTGACAACTACCTTGAAAAAGAGCTACGGGTCACCAGCGGCAAAAGAAATCTGCTGCGAAAATACCTCCTTTATCAGTTCTGATGTTTCTTTATTCGATTTATTTTCATACCTTTGCAGCCGATTTAAAAAAAGAGGTGATTTTTTATCCTGTTTCCTGAACAGCGGTTATCTTCATCAACAAAAAATCACAGATTGTCTTTGAATTTTCTCTCAACTTTATCAACATTTGCTCCGGGTGTCAGGCAGTGCATGCAGTTTAATCAGCAGCATACCGTGACGGTCGATGGACCAGCTTTTGTAAATGGATGTGTGGGGTATGGGGAAAGCGCAACAGACCCACATTAAAACAGATTTACAAAAAATGAGTACATTTCAAGAGTTGGGAGTGATTCCCGAAATCCAGCGAGCCGTTACTGAACTCGGCTTCGAACAACCAATGCCGGTGCAGAGTGAGGTGATCCCACGCCTGTTGGCAAACACACGCGATATCATCGCATTGGCGCAGACTGGCACCGGTAAAACGGCTGCTTTTGGTATCCCTGTTATTCAGAAGATCAACGTGAAGCAGCTCACGCCGCAAACACTGATCCTATGTCCCACCCGTGAGCTATGCCTCCAGATCGCGGGCGACCTGACCGACTTTTCAACCTATGTGGAGGATATCAAGATCCTTCCGGTCTACGGTGGATCCAGTATCGACAGTCAGATACGCACCCTGAAGCGGGGAGTCCACATCATCGTGGCCACTCCCGGGCGGCTGATCGACCTGATCAAACGCAAAACAGTCTCCCTGGCCGATGTCCACACCATGGTGCTCGACGAGGCGGATGAGATGCTCAACATGGGCTTCTCGGAAG
>CAZBFS010000023.1:3457-15510 GCA_964491215.1 uncultured Proteiniphilum sp. | reverse complement strand
GTGAGGATGATCTCATTGTCATCGGTCAGCAGGCCCGCGTCACCTGTTCGAAAGAAGCCATCCTCTGTGAACACCTCTGCGGTAGCCTCCTGCTTGTTGTAATAGCCCTTCATCACCGTATCCCCCTTCACCAGGATCTCGTTGTTCTCGCCTATCTTCACCGTTATGTCGGGCATCACCTTGCCCACCGTACCGATCCTGAACCCCTGTGCCGGGAAGCAGCTCACCGTAGCGGTAGTCTCGGAGAGGCCGTAACCATAGATCAGATGCACGTCGATCGACTGCATGAAGCTGTTGATGGTGTCGGAGAGGGGGGCACCTGCTACCGGGAAGAAGTTGCCGCGGTCGATGCCTACCACCCGCTTGATCAGGTAAAAGATGGTGTGTCGGTAGAGGAAGAATTTCAGTCTGTTAGAGAGCGGGGGACGCCTCCCCTGGTTACGGTACTCCAGGTTGTGACGGCGTCCGGTGGTGACTGCGTCGCGGAAGAGCCACTTCAACACTCCCGAAGCGTTCTCAATGGTCTCCTGCACCCCGTCATACACCTTCTCCCAGAAACGGGGGACATTGCTCATCAGGGTGGGCCGCACCACCTTCAGGTTCTTCCGTATCTCGTTGGGGTCGCGGTTAATGGCCACGGCAGTACCCTTGTGCAGGCAGTAGTAGGTCCACGCCTTCTCAAAGATGTGTGTCAGCGGCAGGAAGCACATCGAGAGATCCTTCTCGGACATACCTGTAATGCGCAGGTCATGAATCACCATCGCCTTCATGTAGTTGGCATGAGTGAGCATCACTCCCTTGGGTTCACCCGTAGTGCCGGAGGTGTAGATGATGGTAGCCAGATCCTTATCCCGCAGCTGCTTTAGCCGCGCGTTGACCATTGCGATGGTCTCGGAGTTGTCGCCCCCGGCAATGAAATCATCGAAGTAGACCGATGTGGTGTCCTCCGCTTTCAGCACCACCTGTCTGTCGAAGATGATCAGCTTCTCCAGCTGGTTATTCTCCTGTTGCACTTTCCAGGCGTTGTTATACTGAAACTGCTCTCCCACAAACAGGATGCGGATGGAGGCGTCATGCGCGATATAGCTCACCTGTGCAGGTGAGGAGGTGGCATACATGGGCACCATCACCGCCCTGTTGGCATAGGCCCCGAAATCAGCGATCAGGTACTTCTCCATGTTTTGGGAGTAGACACCCAGGTTGTCGCCCGGCTTGACCCCTATCTCGGCCATCGCCTGAGCGGTTTTCATGACAGTGGCGGAGAATGTCTTCCAAGACATATCTACCCACTTCCCATCGGGATCCTGATACTTTATCGCTGTTTTAAACCTGTATTTGAGCGCTTGTCGGTGAACGACATCTCCCAGATGATGATATTTCATAACTTGTTCTGTTGGTGTTCTCAAATATACGTTATTTCTGTTATACAGCGGTCAAGATTCGCTCTTTTTTTGTTTATATATCGCACTCTTAACGATAATTTTTTTATAACTATTTTCTTAACAATCTAAAAACTGGGATCTTAATTAACGACACTTAACGTGATTTGACGCAGCGAAACAAAACAATGCATATATCTTTGTGACGAAATGAAAGTTCGCTATTACATACTCACCGTTTTGATTGCTCTGCTGATGCCTCTTAAAGGCATTGGCCAGGAGTATTATGCCGCCAACATCAATCCGGAAAACAATGGTCCCGTTTCCACTGTTTTCCTGATGCCCAACGTCTACCCTGCGGTGATCATAGAGGGTGACACGGTGGCCTGTATGTGGCTGACCGATTTTGTCAAATACTCACCCATCCGCTTTCGCAGCAACAAGGAACAGATCGCTTATACCAAGTTGGTACGTGATGTAAAGAAAACGCTCCCATATGCCAAGCAGATCGCCGGCATCATCACCGAGACCTACGAGTATATGGAGACGCTACCCGACGATAAGGTGCGACAGAAGCACCTCAACCAGATGGAGAAATACCTGATGGATGAGTATACGCCAAAGATGAAGAAACTGACCCGCTCGCAGGGGCAGCTGCTGATGAAGCTGGTAGACCGGGAGACCAACTCCTCCTCCTATCACATCATCGATGCCTTCATGGGCAGCTTTAAGGCGTGGTACTACAACATCTTTGCCGGCCTGTTCGGCAACAGCCTCAAGGACCGTTACAACCCCTATGGAGAAGACCGTGTAACCGAGCGTGTCTGTGTCCTGGTGGAACAGGGTAGCATTTAGAGAGCTTCGCTCTCCTGCCGTTTACCCAATTGGTTCATCTTCTCTTTTCTGAAAATCAGTCCCCTTGAAAGCAAATCCAGAATAAATTGCCTATCTTTGCAGCGATTTATGATTAGGTTATGCGTTTCAATTTTCTGACTGATTTCCAACCCGTACTCTTTCAAACCCTGAAGACCTACAACAGGGAGAAGTTCATGGCCGATCTGATGTCCGGCCTGATTGTAGGTGTGGTAGCTCTTCCGCTGGCCATCGCCTTCGGTATTGCCTCAGGTGTGACACCCGAAAAAGGAATCTATACGGCGATCATCGCCGGCTTCATCATCTCTTTCCTGGGTGGCAGCACGGTGCAGATTGGCGGCCCCACCGGTGCATTTATCGTGATCGTCTACGGCATCGTAGAGCAGTATGGCGTACAGGGTCTTGCCATCGCAACGGTGCTTGCCGGTGTGATGCTGCTGTTGATGGGTGCCCTGAAGCTGGGCAGTGTGATCAAATTTATCCCTTACCCCATCATCGTGGGTTTCACCAGCGGTATCGCCCTCACCATCTTCTCCACCCAGATCAAGGATCTCTTCGGCCTCACCACCCCGAAGCTACCGTCAGGCTTTGTGGAGAAATGGGTGATTTACTTTCAGCATTTCAACACGGCCAATCTATGGGCAATGCTCATCGGTCTGACCAGTGTGGCAATCATCATACTCACCCCCAGGATATCGAAGAAGATACCCGGCTCGCTGATCGCCATCATCGTGATGACCCTGGCTGCCTGGTTGATGAAGCAGTATGGTGGCATCACCATCGAAACCATCGGCGACCGGTTTGTGATCAACAACCAGCTGCCTGCGGTGGAACAGATCCCACTCACCCTGGAGAGCGTGCGACTGCTGTTTCCCGCCGCCTTCACCATCGCGATGCTGGGGGCCATCGAATCGCTCCTCTCAGCCATGGTTGCCGATGGCGTTACCGGCAAGAAACACAACTCCAACATGGAGCTGGTGGCCCAGGGGGCTGCCAACATCATCACCCCCTTCTTCGGGGGGATCCCCGCCACGGGAGCCATTGCCCGCACCATGACCAATATCAACAACGGGGGACGCACACCGGTGGCAGGCATTATCCATGCCGTTGTGCTGCTGCTGATCGTGCTGTTTCTGGGAGACCTGACAAAACATATCCCAATGGCCTGCCTGGCGGGTGTACTGGTAGTGGTGGCCTATAATATGAGTGAGTGGCGCATCTTCCGCTCGTTGATCAAGCAGTCGCGCTCGACCATGGCCATCCTGCTGACCACCTTCCTGCTGACGGTCATCTTCGATCTCACCATCGCCATCGAGGTGGGATTGCTGCTGGCAGTCTTCGCCTTCCTGAAGCGCACCAACGAGAGCACGAAAATAAGGCACACCACGGGTCAAATCGACATCACCAAAGAGATGGAATCACATGCAGCCGACCGGGAGGAAGAGGTGCTTTACCTGCCCCAGGATACGGAGGTGTATGAGATCGACGGTCCCTTCTTCTTCGGCGTTGCCAACAAGTTCGATGAGCTGATGCGCGAGATTGGCAGCCATCACCGGATACGGATCATCCGCATGCGCAAGGTGCCCTTCATCGATGCCACCGGGTTGAACAACCTGGAGACTCTCTGCCGCAACTCCCGCAAGGAGAAGATCCGGGTCATCCTCTCGGGTATCAGCGACACCCTGCGGGTAAACCTGGAGGAGTCACATATACCTGAGATTGTGGGTGATGAGAATATCTGCGCCAACATACACCTGGCAGTGGAGAGAGCACATGTGATCGCCGCGGGGCTGAGTGAAAAAGAGAAACACCACCAACAAAAATGAAAGAAGAGAGCATCCTGCAACTGACCGACTGGCTGCCCACCACCAAGAAGGAGATGAAGCTCCGCGGCTGGGAGGAGGCCGACGTGATCCTCTTCTCAGGGGATGCCTACGTGGATCACCCCTCCTTTGGCACCGCCGTGATCGGCCGGCTGCTGGAAAGCGAGGGGCTGCGCGTGGCAATCGTACCCCAACCCAACTGGCGGGACGACCTGCGCGACTTCAAAAAGCTGGGCAAACCGCGACTCTTCTTTGCCGTGACGGCCGGCGTGATGGACTCGATGATCAACCATTACACCGCCAACAAAAGACTCCGCTCCAACGACGCCTACACACCGGACGGCCGCAGCGACATGCGGCCCGACCGGGCAGTGATTGTCTACACACGCATCCTGAAGGAGCTCTACCCTGAGGTGCCGGTCCTGCTGGGCGGCGTGGAAGCCTCTCTGAGAAGGGTGACCCACTACGACTATTGGGACGATGTGCTCCAGAAACCGATCCTGGCCGACACCGGTGCCGAGATGCTGATCTATGGGATGGGGGAACAACCGTTGAGGCAATTGATTGCTGCAGTGAAAGGAGGGATGAAGTTGAATGAAATCTACGACATTCCACAGACAGCTTTTCTCTGCCCAACCACTGAGATTCCCTCCAACCCTTTCGACGAGGAGGTGAAGCTCTCCTCTTATGAAGAGTGCCGGCGGGAGAAGATCAGTCAGGCCCGTAACTTCCGGGTGGTGGAGGAGCAGTCGAACCGTCTCCATGCCGCACGCATCCTGCAGGAAGTGGAGGGGAAAACCCTAGTGGTGAATCCTCCCTTTCCGCCGATGAGCGAGGAGGAGATCGACGCCTCTTACGACCTGCCCTACACCCGTCTGCCACACCCCAAGTACCGGGAGAAGCTGATTCCTGCCTACGAGATGATCAAGTTCTCGGTGAACCTGCATCGCGGCTGTTTCGGTGGCTGCTCCTTCTGCACCATCTCGGCACACCAGGGTAAGTTTATCGCATCGAGATCGAAGAGATCCATCCTGGAAGAGGTTAAAAAAGTCACCCGTATGCCCGGTTTCAAGGGTTATATAAGCGATCTGGGAGGCCCCTCGGCCAATATGTACCACATGCAGGGAAAAGATCTCACCATCTGCGAGAAATGCAAACGACCCTCCTGCATCTTCCCGAAGGTATGCTTCAACCTCGACACCAACCATGCACCCCTGCTCGACATCTATCGTTCGGTGGATGCCCTTCCCGGCGTAAAAAAATCGTTTATCGGCAGCGGCATCCGCTATGACATGCTGCTCAGTGAAGAGCACGACAAAGCCACTAACAACTCCGCACAAAGCTACCTGCGGGAGGTAATCACCCGTCATGTCTCCGGGAGGCTGAAAGTCGCACCCGAGCACACCTCTGATGCAACGCTGTCGCTCATGCGGAAGCCCTCCTTCGATCTGTTCTACCGCTTCAAAGCAATCTTTGATGAGTTGAACCGAAAAGAGGGTCTCAACCAACAGCTGATTCCCTATTTCATCTCTTCTCATCCGGGTTGCAGCGAAGAGGATATGGCCGAGCTGGCAGCAATCACCAAGAATCTACATTTCAAACTGGAACAGGTACAGGATTTTACCCCCTCACCCATGACCCTGGCCACTGAGATCTACTATACCGGCTACCACCCTTACACCCTCAAACCTGTCTATACTGCCAAAACAAAAGAGGAGAAAAACGGACAACGACTGTTCTTCTTCTGGCACGACCGGCAAAACAGACAACAGATCATCCACACCCTGAAAAAGATGAACCGTCCGGACCTGATTCATAAGCTCTACCCGAACGGATAAACCTGGACTGAACAGAGGCAGGAGAGCAACGAGAGAGGATCAGAAAAGAGAGGGAGTTAATCTTTGTTAATTGGTTCGTTTTTTTATGATATGGTGCAGCGTTTTTGTTTTTTATGCATCTATCAGGTAGTAAACATTGAGTGATATCATATGAAGAAAACGCTTTTGACATTTGTTTTGGTGTCGGCCGGAATCTTTCTGGGTATGATTTCATGTGACGACAATTCACATTCGCTTGGAAGTTTCGGCATCGACATTGCCACCGTGATACCCGAAGGAGATAATGCATACTCATTGCAGCTCGACAACGGCAAAAGGTTATGGCCTGCCGCCAGCGCGATACGCTACAATCCCACTTACAACCAGAGGGTCTTTCTCAATTATACCATCCTGTCGGATGCTAAAAGCGGTTATGACCACTATATCAAAGTGAATGACATCTGGAACATCCTCACCAAAGGTGCGATTGAACTGACCGGTGAAAATGCTGACAGCATCGGCAACGATCCGGTGAAGACAAACGCTGTTTGGGTGGGAGGTGACTACCTCAATGTCTCTTTCATGTTCAATTATGGCGGGGTGAGGCCACATGCTATCAACCTGGTGAAAAACACCCTCGCATCAGAGCCATCGGAAGATGTCATTGATCTGGAATTCCGCCACAACTCCTACCAGAGCGAGCAGACAAAACTCTTCGAAGGATTCGTCTGTTTCGACCTGAAACCATTGCGCAGCAGCGGAGCTGATTCGGTTAAGCTCTCTGTAAAAGTGAACGACTGGGAGGGAGACATTACATATGATCTGGTGTACAGGTACGACCAGGTTTCGGTCAACACACGCACCGAGATGCCGATACCTGTGATCTCATCAGATGAATACTATTAATAATTGAAAACCACAAGGCAATAGTTCTATTTCTTATATGACTTTTTGATTTTCCAATAACCGGCCGGACACTGTGAAGCGTCCGGTCGGTTGCTTTTCAGCGCAACAGGCCAACAGTAGCACGATCTGTCTCCGGTTTCCTGCAACATGTTGCAAAACATATTGATTTATTTTTTTTACACCTTTTTTGGCTCTAATTTTACGATCAAAAAGCACAGTACAGCACAGCACTGTCAAGTTGGAAACCATGAGTCTGCAATTTACCAACCGAAATTCAAAAGTCCAACAGCTGATCGATTACATCCAAAAATCGATCGCAGCCCGTGAGCTGAGTTATGGCGACAAGCTACCCTCAATCAATCAGCTGAGCAGGGATTTCCACATTTCCCGCGACACTGTTTTCAAGGCGTTCTCCGACCTAAAAGGCCGTGGTATCATTGAATCTGTTCACGGAAAAAATTACTATGTCTCATCTGTGAACAGGAACATCTTATTGTTACTGGATGAGTACACACCTTTCAAGGAGATCCTCTACAACACGTTACGTGCCAATTTGCCTACCTACTACCACATCGACCTCTGGTTTCACCAGTACAACGAACAGTTGTTCAACCACATTATCGACAACGCAGCGGGCATGTACAGCCACTACATAGTGATGAACTATCACAATGAACAGTTCTCCGATTCCCTGGCAAAACTGGACAAGAAGAGATTGTTGCTCCTCGACTTCGGCAAGTTCGACAAGAACGGCTTCTCCTACATCTGTCAGGATTTTGACGAAGCACTTTACATGGCATTGGATAGCATCAAAGAACAGCTGCGCAGGTATTGTAAACTCTATTTTGTTTTTAACAAAAACCTCAAGCATCCTGCCAGTAGCAAGCAGTTCTTCAGCAAGTTCTGCATCGATAACGACTTTGCTTTTGAGATCGTGGATGAGGTGAATGAGAAGAGCACCATCACCGGTAGCTCTTTCTACCTGGTGATCAAGCAGGAGGATATTGTTGGCATCATCAGGCAGGGCAGAAGGGAACAACTTCTCATGCAGCGCGATTACGGCTTACTGGCCTATAATGAGAATCCTTTTTACGACGTGATTGATGCCGGCATCTCGAGCATCAGCATCGACTGGATGCGAATGGGTGAGCTGGCGTCATCGTTTATTACCTCGGGCGAGCCGGTTCAGACCTATCTGCCTACAACCATTACAG
Organism: uncultured Proteiniphilum sp.; assembly: GCA_964491215.1. Taxonomy (GTDB): domain Bacteria; phylum Bacteroidota; class Bacteroidia; order Bacteroidales; family Dysgonomonadaceae; genus Proteiniphilum. The sequence continues at coordinate 7,498 of CAZBFS010000023.1, read as the reverse complement.
AACGAAATTCATACTAACAGAAACAAAAATAAAAAATATCCAACATGACTAATTATCCCAAAATCGGCATTCGTCCGGTGATTGACGGGCGACAGGGAGGCGTGAGAGAGAGCCTCGAAGAGAAAACGATGAACCTGGCCAGGGCAGTGGCAGTACTGATCAGCAACAACCTGAGAAATGGTGACGGCACTCCGGTTGAGTGTGTCATTGCAGATGGTACCATCGGACGTGTGGGTGAGAGCGCCACCTGTGCAGATAAGTTTGAACGTACAGGGGTAGGTGCCACCATCACCGTCACCTCCTGCTGGTGTTACGGCACCGAGACCATGGACATGCATCCACATCATCCCAAAGCAGTGTGGGGTTTCAACGGCACAGAGCGGCCCGGCGCGGTCTATCTGGCAGCGGTACTGGCAGCCCACGCGCAGAAGGGGTTACCCGCCTTCGGCATCTACGGACGTGATATCCAGGATCTCAGCGACAACAGCATTCCTGCCGATGTGCAGGATAAGCTGCTCCGTTTTGCCCGTGCAGCACAGGCAGTGGCCACCATGCGGGGACGTTCCTACCTCTCCATCGGCAGTGTTTCCATGGGCATTGCCGGCTCGATGGTAAACCCCGACTTCTTCCAGGAGTATCTTGGAATGCGTACTGAATCGGTCGACTCCACCGAGATTCTGCGCCGCATCGAAGAGAACATTTACGACCATGCGGAATTTAAGAAAGCAATGGCCTGGACGGAAAAGTATTGCAAGCCGAATGAGGGAGAGGATTACAACAGTGATGCAAAGAAGAAGACGCGGCAGGCAATGGATGCCGACTGGGAGTTTGTGGTGAAGATGACTCTTATTATCCGCGACCTTATGACCGGCAACCCGGAACTGCGGGAGATTGGTTTCAAGGAGGAGGCCATCGGTCACAATGCCATTGCGGCAGGATTTCAGGGACAGCGTCAGTGGACCGATTTCCGTCCCAATGGCGACTTTTCGGAAGCGATACTGAACAGCTCGTTCGACTGGAACGGCATCCGCGAAGCCTTTGTCGTGGCCACCGAGAACGATGCCCTCAACGGCGTGACGATGCTCTTTGGCCATCTGCTCACCAACAGGGCCCAGCTCTTCTCCGATGTACGCACCTACTGGAGTCCTGAAGCGGTGAAAAGGGTAACCGGCAAAGAGCTGACCGGCAGGGCTGCCAATGGCATCATACACCTGATCAACTCCGGCTCCACCACCCTCGATGGCACCGGGAAGCAGCGTCTCAACAGCGAGCCGGCACTAAAGCCTCACTGGGAGATCACACAGGAGGAAGCAGAGACCTGTCTCTCGGCCACCACCTGGTATCCTGCCAACCGTGACTACTTCCGCGGAGGCGGTTTCTCCTCCAACTTCCTGTCGGAGGGAGGCATGCCTGTCACCATGTCACGCTTGAACCTGGTGAAAGGAGCTGGTCCGGTGCTGCAGATCGCTGAAGGGTGGACCGTGGAGATGGAACCCGAGGTGCACAACATCCTGAATGAACGTACCGACAGGACCTGGCCTACCACCTGGTTTGTGCCGCGGCTCAGTGAGAAGCCTGCCTTCCGCGACGTATACTCGGTGATGAACAACTGGGGGGCCAACCATGGTGCCATCAGTTACGGGCACATAGGCAACGATCTGATCACGCTGGCATCGATGCTGCGCATACCGGTCTGCATGCACAATGTAGATGACGATGAACTGTTTCGGCCATCGGTATGGAATGCTTTCGGAATGGAGAAAGAGGGAGCCGACTACCGTGCCTGCACTAATTTCGGACCCATCTACAAGTAAGAGGTGTTCTTTCAAACCCCAATTACAATGTTGAAAAATATCCCGAAAATTCTTTCACCGCAACTGGTGAAAACACTTATGGAGATGGGTCATGGTGACGAGATTGTGATAGCCGACGCCAATTTCCCCTGTCACACCTGCTCTGCCAATGTGGTCAGGGCAGACGGACTCCCCGGAACGGATATCCTGAAGGCTATCCTGGAGCTCTTTCCGCTTGACAGTTACAGTGAACGACAGCTGTTCCTGATGGAGGTGGTGCCGGGTGATGATTACAGACCGGTGATCTGGGAGGAGTACAAAACCATCCTGCATCAATCGGGTGAGCCCCACTCGAGCGGTTACCTCGAGCGGTTTGCATTTTATGAGAGAGCCAGAGAAGCCTATGCCGTTGTCGCTACTGGTGAGCAGGCTTTATATGCCAACATCATCCTGAAAAAAGGGGTGGTTAAATAACCATACAGCTATGCATAAAACAAAACAACCTCTGCTGCAGCACAACGGTGTCAACTACCTGATTCCGTTTATCATCATCACGGCCTGCTTTGCCCTTTGGGGGTTTGCCAACGACATCACCAATCCGATGGTAAAAGCATTCTCCAAGATATTCAGGATGAACGTAACCCAGGGTGCCCTGGTGCAGGTAGCTTTCTACGGAGGCTATTTTGCCATGGCGTTTCCTGCCGCCATTTTCATCAAGAAGTTCTCTTACAAATCGGGTATACTGATGGGACTGGCACTCTATGCCATTGGTGCCTTTCTCTTCTTCCCGGCAAAACTGACAGGAAGCTATTTGCCTTTTCTGCTGGCCTACTTCGTGTTGACCTGCGGTTTGTCATTCCTGGAGACCAGCGCCAACCCATATATCCTCACCATGGGGCCCGAGGAAAATGCGACACGCAGGCTCAACCTGGCTCAGTCGTTCAATCCTCTCGGATCGCTGATGGGCATGTTTGTGGCAATGAAATTCATCCAGGCGCGGCTCAACCCGATGAACAGTGCCGAACGGGCTGCACTCCCGGAGGAGGAGTTCAGGCTTCTAAGCCAGTCTGATCTCTCCATCCTCATTACCCCCTACCTGGCAATAGGGCTGGTGGTGATGGTCATCTTCCTGATCATCTTCTTCACCCGCATGCCGGTAAACGGCGACAAGGAAAAGTCGTTCCATTTCGGCAGCATGCTCAGGCGGATCTTCTCCGTGCCCAACTACCGGGAGGGTGTGATTGCCCAGTTTTTTTATGTGGGGGCGCAAATCATGTGCTGGACCTTTATCATTCAATACGGCACACGGGTATTCATGGCACAGGGAATGGAAGAACAGGCTGCGGAGGTATTGTCACAGAAGCACAACATTGTGGCTATGGCACTATTTATTGTAAGCCGTTTCATTGCAACCTACCTGATGAAATACTTCAACCCGGGAAAGATGTTGCGCACGTTTGCCATCACAGCTGCCATCCTTATCGTGGGTGTGATAATCTTCCAGAACGTCTGGGGTCTCTACTGCCTGGTTGCTGTCTCTGCCTGTATGTCGCTCATGTTCCCCACCATCTACGGCATCGCGCTGAAAGGAATGGGTGAGGATGCCAAGTTTGGTGCTGCAGGTTTGATCATGGCCATCCTGGGGGGATCACTGCTGCCACCCATGCAGGCTCGCATCATCGACATGGGCACCCTGGGTACCTCCTTCCCGGCAGTCAATGCCTCATTCATCCTCCCCCTCATCAGCTTTCTGGTGGTGGCCTGGTATGGTAGAAAGGCATACAGAAGGAGCATCATTATCACCAAAGCAAATGATAAAAAGCGAGTTCCATATGATATCTTTGAAAATAAATAGTTTTAATCATATGAAAGGGGTGAAAAAAGAAACGATCGTCTTGCTGGCAATGCTCCTCTGCCTGTTAGCATGCAAAAGGGAGCACAACAACCAGGAGCTGCTCTTGTCCTATGATGCACCTGCCTGCATCTGGGAAGAGACATTGCCGCTGGGCAACGGACGCATCGGCATGATGCCCGACGGGGGTGTTGAGGTTGAAAAAATCCTGCTGAACGACATCACCATGTGGTCCGGCAGCGAAGACCCGGAGGCGCTGAATCCCGAAGCCATCAATTACCTGCCCCAAATACGGCAGTTGTTGCTCGAAGGCAACAATCTGGAAGCACAAAGGCTGATGTATGACCATTTCCGTTGCGGCGGTCAGGGATCAGCACTGGGCAGCGGCAAGGATAC
>CAZBFS010000023.1:0-3447 GCA_964491215.1 uncultured Proteiniphilum sp. | reverse complement strand
TGGCTCTTTCCAGATGGTGGGAGAGTTGCGTCTCAAGCACAGATACCCGCACGGGGAGAGCATCCGTGATTATGAACGCACACTATCCCTCAACGATGCCGTGGCAACCACGCGGTTCACCTCGGGGAGCACCGCTTACACCCGTGAGTACCTGGCATCGCATGCCGGTGACTTGCTCCTGATACGGATAGCGGCAGACAGGAAAAAGGCGGTCTCACTTGCACTGGAGCTAAGCCGCCCCGAAAGGGCTATTGTTACCGTTGAGGAGAAAGGTATCCGGATGGAGGGACAGCTGAATGATGGCCACAACGGCGAGAATGGGGTTCGTTACCTCACCCGCATGGAGATGATCAACAAGGGGGGGACAACCTCGAAAGAGGGACAGACGATCAGTGTGGAGGGTGCCGACGAGGTGCTGCTGCTGATCTCCACCGCCACCGATATGCTGGAGAGCGATTACCGCACCATGGTAGACAGCCTGCTTGCAGCAGGGGGCAGCAGCTCTTTCAGGAGACTGAAGGAAGAACACATTGCCGTCTACAGGGATCTGTTCGACCGCGTGGAGCTTAACCTGGGTGAGCAGCATAACAACATTCCCACCCCGCAACGTCTCGCGGCGTTTCAGAGCAACGACGAGCCTGCCTTTGCTGCCCTCTATTTTCAGTATGGACGCTATCTGATGATCAACGGAACGCGGGAGAACAGCCTGCCACTCAACCTGCAGGGATTGTGGGCCAATCAGCTACAGACACCGTGGAATGGCGACTATCACCTCAACATCAACCTGCAGATGAACTACTGGCCGGCAGAGGTGTGTAACTTACCGGAACTGCATAAACCGTTGATCGGCTTCACTGAGTCTTTGGTAGAGCCGGGTGAAGCAACCGCTTCCACCTTTTACGATGCAGAGGGGTGGGTGGCTCATATGATGAGCAACCCCTGGCGTTATACCGCCCCGGGCGAACATGCCTCATGGGGTGCCACAAACACCGGAGGAGCGTGGCTCTGCCAGCATCTCTGGGAGCATTATGCTTTCAATGGTGACCAGGCCTATCTGCAATCGGTATACCCTGTGCTTGAAGGAGCAGCGCGCTTTTTCCTGAGCAGTATGATACGTGAACCCAAGAACGGGTGGCTGGTAACAGCACCCTCCTCCTCACCCGAGAATGGTTTCTATCTTCCCGGCAGCAGCGAAACAGTATATGTATGTATGGGACCCTCCATGGATACTGAGATTATCCGTGAGTTGTTCACCAATATCCTTTCGGCTGCTGAGATTCTGGAGATAGAGAATGAGGCTGTGGCTGAGATCAGAGAAGCACTGCCCCAACTGCCGCCGATGCAGATCAGCCCCGGGGGATACCTGCAGGAGTGGCTGGAGGATTATGAGGAAGAGGATCCCCAACACCGCCATGTGTCGCACCTCTTTGCACTGCATCCCTCCAACCAGATATCACCGATAACAACACCTGAACTGGCCGATGCCGCGAGAATGACGCTGAACCGCAGGGGTGATGAGGGTACAGGATGGTCACGTGCATGGAAGATCAACTTCTGGGCGCGTCTGCACGATGGCAACAGAGCCTACAAGCTGCTGAAAAGTCTGCTGGAACCCTCCGTGGGGAGTGATATCAACATGAAGAGAAGAGCGGGCACCTACCCCAACCTCTTTTGTGCGCACCCACCCTTTCAGATAGACGGCAACATGGGGGGCACGGCAGGCATTGCCGAGATGCTGATCCAAAGTCACGACGGATACATCCATCTGTTGCCGGCACTGCCAGACAACTGGTCAGAAGGTAGCTTCCGGGGATTGCGTGTGCGGGGTGGAGCGGAGGTAGACGCGGCATGGCAGGATCATAAACTGACCAATATGCGCATCACTGCCACTCAAGCGAATATGTTCCGGTTAATGGTACCACGCTACGCATCGGCAGTTGAGATAAACGGTAAAATGGTACGGTCGGAAAACGGATTTGTGTCGTTTAGCATGCAACAGGATGAGGTGTTCACGCTGAAGTTGAGGAGGTGAGCCTATGCAGGTCAGCCGTCATAAAATGAAAAAGGGCGATAGCTGTTCCCTAAAACTGATCATATGGCAGCCGCGACAATGCCTCTGACATCTTCTCCAGCATCTCTTTCATTGGCTTCTCTACCATCCCCCTGATAAAGGGATTCAACTCAGCACGCAGCGTCAGACGCAGCCTGGTATCCTTCTCTCCTTTGGCGACCAGCTCTATCCAGAGGAAAACATCGAAGGGGAGCTTCTCTGACTTCAGCTTCACCCGTTTGTACGGCTCCCGCTCTGTCACCAGGAAACGTACCGAACCAATCGGTTCCACCCGGAAGGAGACACTCTCCTCATCAAATGTGAGGTCACGAACCTGATCCTGGGGAATCTCTCCCTGTACCTTCTGCAGGTTACGCAGGTCGGAGAGTACGCGGAAGACCTCTTCATCGCTGTAGAGAATCGTTTTCACGTCGCTTACAAACTCAGTCATCGTTTGCCTTTTTTGAGTGTTTGTCCCCACTGTTCAGGATTCTTGCGCCAGTCCTGAAGTGTGATGAGTTCCGATTCATCAATGTAATCGGTAGCTACTGCCTCATCGAGGATCGCATCATAGTTGCAGAGTGTTGTAAGCTCCACCCTGGCATCCTGCATACTCTGCAAGGCGTGGTGGAAACCGTAGGTGAAGACGGCCACCATGCCCAGCACATCCGACCCGTCGCGGCGGATCGCCGCCACTGCTTTGAGGCTGCTGCCGCCGGTAGAGACCAGATCCTCAATCACCACCACCTTCTGCTTGGGTTTCAGATCACCCTCGATCAGGTTCTCCAGACCGTGATCTTTGGGTGTGGAACGGATATAGACGAAGGGGAGCCCCAGCAGATCGGCCACCAGCACACCTGGTGCGATGGCCCCGGTGGCCACTCCTGCGATGGCATCGACCTGAGGATATTTTTCCAGGATCAGCCGGGCAAACTCAACCTTGATGAAATTGCGGATGGCAGGATAGGACATCAGCTTCCTGTTGTCGCAGTATATGGGTGATTTCCAGCCCGACGCCCAGGTGAAGGGGTTGGAGGGCTGCAACTTGATTGCCTTTATTCGAAGCAGTTTCTCCGCTGTCAGTTTTTGTACGTCTTGCATAATGTTGCAGGTTTATCTGATGAATCACAAAAGTACGCTTTTCCTCCATAAATCAGATCCATTTAAGGGAAAAAAAGAATCAATAGACCTCACCCAGGGTGGCGATACTGATCTTCACCTCCCGGCAGCGGGTCAGCGCAACGCCACAGGCTTCCAGGGTGGAGCCGGTGGTGATCACATCATCCACCAGTAGCAGATGCTTATTCTGAAACGCTTCGGGCCGGATGACCCGGAAGATGTCACGCACATTCTCCCAGCGCTGTGTCCGGGTGCGAAGTGTCTGCGTGGGATTATAG
>CAZBFS010000022.1:11222-15554 GCA_964491215.1 uncultured Proteiniphilum sp. | reverse complement strand
TCACGATGGTTGTTCCGGCGATTGCTCCTGAGACAGCCAGGAACTTTCTCCTGGAAATTCTCGAATGATTATTGTTATTTTTCATTTTTGTTGATTTTATTAATTAATTCATTTTAGGGCTATCATATTCATATCTGAACCATTCAAAAAGTGCAATACCACATTCATCTAACACAATGTAAATGAGGAGTCCAAGTCTGCTCCCCTTCCAGAAACTAAAAATGGCACAGTATTTTTTTCGAAAAGACTGAATTCTTTATAGTTCATCCTGTAGTTGATTAAGGCATGGGAGATAAATCTTCCCATTCGACATTCCAATGTCCATCTTTCGGGAATCCGGGTGTTGTCTCAATGCAGCCATCCCAGCCGGCACACATCATGGCAACAGCTGTCAGCAATCCCCCATTTCCGGGCAGATAAATGCGAAGCCTTTCGTTCTGATAATTGTGTCCGTTTACCAGGTAAATATTTGTTGTTTGATCCATTAACAAGGCATTCACAGCTTTGTCCGGTTGTCCCATTCTGGCAGCACACATAGCAGTCATTGGGTAGTCCCATCCCCAGGTATGGTCCCAATTCCAGTTTTCCCAAACCCAATCGAATGTATTGTGCATGATAGTGGTGTCTACCAGTGGTGACTTTGGTAGCATACCCAAAGCTCCCAACACAGCCATGTGGTCGGAAGTAAAGCGCCTCTCGGAGTAGGTTTGTGCTGCACTTTCAGCGGCCAGATAATGACCATCAAGAGCTGCAAGAGGGGAGAGGTATTCAATGATGTGATCCCATAGTGAGTCTCTTTCCATACCGGCTCTTTCTCTCCATTTCTGAGCTGTTGTCAGTCCAAAGTGCCAGTAAGAGAGTTCAAAAGGGGGGTTAATTGTTTCTTCGGGGCGGAGTGTCTCCTGAGCAGGGATAATCCCTTTTAATAGATATCGTTTGTTATCAGCATCGTGGGTAGCAAACGATGCCATGAAACGAGCACTCTTTAATACCAGGTCAAGATGTTTTGACAATGTTTCAGGCGTTGGATTTTGACGATAAAGCAGTTCGGAAAGATATATGTAATGGGGTTGTTGCCAAATCAGGAATGATCCCACAGAAGAGGGAGCCTCATTTCCAGAAGGATCGGTCATCTTCATCCATCGAATGCCATCGAAATGTTGTCTTTTTGCAATTGCTTTGGCAATCGGTTCTACTTTTTCATACCACTCCATGCTATTGGTCAATAGTTCTTCACGGTTCCAAAGGGGGAAGTGTACACCATGCCACCAATGCATTTCCAGATGAAATTTTCCAAACCAGCTGTTATATGTAAGACCTGTTTCCTGAGGCGGTTCACTTGCTGCACATTGAATAGCAGTCAGGTATTGTGAAAGAACAACTCTGCGTTCCAGTTCCTGAGCGCGCTCATCGGTACATTTGGAGAAATCAACAACCCCACCTTTTTCCCAGAAGCTTCTCCAGTGGTCTTCCGTTACTTTTTTTGTATGCTTGAAGCTATCTGAGGATGTAAAGGTATTGATCGGGGTAAATTCAACCATTAGCGTTATTTGATCCTCCTCAGTGGTCATCACAAAATAATGAGGGGCTTTTTTACGCAGTGTGGCTTTTTCATCCCATGAGATTTTCACATAATAAATTGTTGAGTCAATTTCACGCTTCAGGACAGCTGAGTTCGAATCTTGTTTGATGATTTGAGTCATATGCCTTTCACTCCTTTCCCAGTCGCATCCATCATCACTGTGTTGTCCGGTGGGGTATGGAAAACGGAACTTAATGCTGGCCCGATTCATTTTCAGAAGCCTGGAGTTCACCCTGGTGATAATCATATCGGCATTGGGATGACAAAAGGTAACTACTTCTGTATTTATATCACCAAGCTTGAAATGGCTCTCAACTTTGCCATTCCACATATCCAGTGTTTGATTGATATCCCTGATCTCTTCGGGTGATACAATTGTGCCGTCATCGTGCTGCAATTCCAGCCCTATGATCCCCAGATGTAACCTGTGGGGATTGGAACGAAAATAATTGACAGCACCTTGTTTTCTATTGAACAGGGTTGAATCAGGAGAATTAATTCTTTCAATACCCGGTTGAACCGAATATAACCCCGGTCCGTTATGACCGAAGTCATAGCTTTCCAATGTTTCTTCAAATTGATACTCTTCGTCATTTGGAAAACTGTGCCATCCCCAATGAGATTGTGTGCCCAGGGGAACTCCATCCGAATAGATTTCGGGATAAGTCTGAAGTCCAGTTGCATCTACCGTGAAGGCAAAACGACCATTGCCAACTGAAAGTGATGATAAGGGGCCAAATTTCTGTACTACCGGCATGTTACGTGCCACCAATGCTTCCCGGTCTATCTTCTCTTCCTTAGAGGTACATGCGCCAATCAGCAATAGTAATAAATAAATTAATCCATTAAACTTCATGAGATACTGTTGTTACACAAGGATTACTTGCAAAGTGTTTATTCTGATCGCATTACCATGTTTAGCTCTCAATCCGCTTCCTGTTGAAACGATGGTGAAGGAGGAACCGGTAATTTCAACCAGGTCCACCGGTCTGTAATCCTTTCCAGTTCATCCGGGATCTCACCCTGTTTCTCTGACTGAATCACACCTTCCCATTTCCCATCCTGATTCTTCCATAATGCAATATCCGTTCGGTTGTCAAGATCGATGGTTACTCCGCCGCCAATGAAATGACTCAGATCACTGGCCGCAAGTGCATCCAATTTGCCTGTTTCATCCAGGCGGATGCCCACAACACCAATGGCGTCAAATGAAACGAGGTGATTATGGATCAGGGTATCTTTACGGATGGGATCACCACTCACACGATTGGTGCCGGCGATAAACAGGTGTGTGCCATCGATCATCCTTGAAACCCCGGTATTTGGTGGGAAATAAGAGATGTGGTGATAACCCCTTAGTGTGTAAAAAGTGGTGTCGAGCAATGCTGTTGCAGCTGTTTGACTGGTGATTCTCCGTTCTTCTAAAACAGCAATGACCTTTTGGTATGCTGTAGAAACATCCGGTACACGAACAATTTTTTTAGGTAGCAGATGATCCTCCTGAGCCTTATTCCCATTGAAATATCGCGTCCAACAACCTATTGTGAACAGTTCAGTAGTTCCCATGGCTGCATTTTTGAAAAAGAGAGAGGTGGATTCTTTTTCAAACTCGGGTTGATATAAAACTGTTGCGGCATACTTTTGCGGTCCATAGACAATGGTGCCATTTTCATCAATCCTGAGACTGCCATTTTCTATTTCACTGCTTGGAATCAGGTCGGCAGGGTAACCGGCATGCCAAAGGCTGTCGACCAACGACATCCCCACATCGTCGAATCCTTTACCGGCCCAGTTCATGGCCGACGCATGTCCAAATATCACGGCAACAGGGCAATCCAGCGGACTGTTACTGATATAGTTTAACAGGCGGATACGGGTTTCGGCACGCATAATTTCGCGGTCAAACAAGGATTGAAAGCCGAGGTAGTTGATCCTTCCTCCGCCCAGAGCCGATCCCCAAACCTGATCATGCAAACGGGCGGTATAATACATATTGTACCATACAGGACTGTTCCATTTTTTACTGAGGGATGTGCGCACACCAAAAGGAACCGTTTCATCGGTTTGCGCCCAGTCGCGTTTGGAAGCCCACCAGTCGAGTCCATTTTTGCGAAACTCCTGTTGATCGGGATAAGGCCACCAGGTGGGGTGTACCGTTACCGCAGCATCAGCACCGAAAACCGTTTTTACTGCCTCGTAAAAGTCACACTCCAGTTCGCTGTTTCGCTGGAATGACATTTCACGGAAATGGTTGATTGCTGTTTCCCGTTCAGTTGCTTTCCCTTTCATGGGGAAAGCCATCAACAGACAATCGGATAGTAGTTCCCTGCCTCCGGTTATTTCAGAATAGACTGTTGCCCGATTGGAAGAGTACCAGAAATCAGAGGATCCCTCGTTGTAGAATCTCGGATAGTATGGAGGAAAACCCCATTCGTCTTTACAGGCCCCCAGTAGGGGCAGATCGGCATATTGATCCAGGATTTCACGTTGAAATTGCATCAGGTGTGGAGCAAATAGATCTGGGTAAAAAAGTGTAAAAGAGACCATCGCACAGGCATGGGTAGATTTTTCCACTGCCGCAGGAATGGTGATCATGACTGAATCGACTGTTGGAGAGGTTACCCAACAGTGTTGTGTAATATCTATGATTGATGTCGGGTCAATTCCTTCTGGAGTTTTCGTATAGGCATAAACGCGAAGCAATGAGCTCTCCAGCGGGTTGTACTTCGGTATCAGACCTCCTGAATAAT
>CAZBFS010000022.1:0-11212 GCA_964491215.1 uncultured Proteiniphilum sp. | reverse complement strand
GGTCTTTAATTGCGGTGATTGTCGTTGTTATCTTGTCGCCATTCAGCGCAACCTCCTTTAGGCGCAGCATTTCTTGCTGTTCACCGGGGTATTTTTCCATAAAGGCACGACGGGCTGAACGCACATCCAGATCGGGCAACAGTCCTATTCCTTTTTTTATGGCATAGTTGGCTGCTAGCTTTACCTGTTGGTAGACCTCCTCATCCACTACCTCTTTGTTTGGGAATCGCAAGAAGGGGACTAAAAGATTGAAGGGTGAGTTCATGGCAGCCATGTCAATGGCTTTTTTAAAGCCATCGGGTTTCATATCATCAGCTCCCCAAACCCATACACCCATCACCGGCATCACCTCGTTAGGCATCTGGTTGGTAAAGCTGTCACGCTCAATTGCTGTCTGTATGGATCGATATTTTGTTTGTGCACTCAGCATGCAGTAGAAGAGGCATAACATTCCGACAAGCAGAAATCGTTTAATTTGTTTATTATATGTTTGCATTATGGTTCAGAAATTGGTTATTGTATGCATTTATCACTATCGGAAACATTTATCCGGTAACTACCCGTCGTAGGGCAGATACCGGATGTTTCTTACTACTGGTAGCCAGGATTCTGATCCAGAGAACCCAGACTTCGGTCAATTTCTGCCCGTGGGATGGGCAGTAAGTAAAGTCGGTCGTGCCAGCTGCGGGTTATCAGGTTTTTGACTGTATAGCTCTTGACATCTGATGGACTTTTAGTAATAGTGATACCGATGATGTTTTTCGTTTCTGTTTCATTAGCTATTTGCCATCGGCGAACATCAAAATAACGGTGCCCTTCAAAAACCAGTTCAATCTGCCGTTCATGTCTGATTCTATTTAACAGAGCATCACCACTTCCGGTCACCGGCGGCATGCTGACGTCGTTTCTGCTGCGTACCTGGTTGATATAGGTGCGGGCAACATCTTCATGTCCCAGCATGAATTCAGCTTCCGCATAGTTTAACAGGATTTCCGCATAGCGAAAATAGATATAAGGTGAAACAGGGTATATTGTGCCACCTATTGGTGGGATCTCTTCAGGAACAAATTTCTTGAGGTAATATCCTGACAGGGAGGCGTTCCAGGCTTCAATGGGTCCCTCGCGGGAATCTAACCCACCCATGAATGTTTCAGTTGGTCTGCCCATCCAGTCAGCTCCATCGTGCAATATTGAAGCATAAAACCGTGGGTCTCTGTTTTCATAAGGATTGGCAGGGTCAAAACCTGAAAGAGGATTGACCGATCCATCAGCCAGAAAGGGCATCTGACCGTTCGACATCTCATATGCATCTACCAGGTTCTGGGTTGGTGAGTCTGATCCCCAGCCGTTATTGCCATTACGCCCTACCTGACGACTCAGGTCTAGTGCACTGGCCTGGGTGTGATATTTGGCAAAGATTACCTCATCGTTATGCGCAAGAAAGGTCTGTTGATAGCTGTCGTTGAGTGAATAGCGTGTGTCGATCAACACCTTGGCCGCATCAGATGCTTTTTGCCATTTGGACAGATCGTTGGCGGTATTATTCTGCGCACTGGCGGCGTAAAGTAACACCCGTGATTTGAGAGCCCTGGCTGCATCTGCTGAAGCTCTCCCCTGATTTGCACCTGTCTGCTTATCGGGGAGAAGAGCGATAGCTTCATCCAGCTCTGCAGTGATAAAGGTAACACATTGTTCATAGCTGTTCCGCTCAACAGTATATTCATCATTTAGCTCAAACAGGTAGTCGATGATGGGAACGCCGCCATATCGCCAGATGAGCTGTGAATATATGAAGGCTCTCATGAACTTCATCTCACCGATCATCTCATTTTTTATATCTTCCCCAATCGGTGCATCCTCAATTTTATCAAAAAAAGTATTTATATCGCGGATCAGTGAATAAGCTTTCTTCCAGTTATTCAAATGATCGTGGATCGTTGTGACGTTATCGGCTGTCAGATCTCCGCGGACAATGATGTTGTATTATACAGAACCTTTGATGCTGTGCAACTCATCAGTGGCATGACCGATTTGGGTGGTACGGAACAGCCCTTGTGGATAAGCGGATGTATAACAGGCATTCATATAGAGGCGGATCAACGTGGCATCGTTCCAGACGAGTGTTTCTGATATCTTGTCCTTAGGCAGTATATCAAACACATCGTTACAGGCATGTAACGAAAAGATGAAAAGGAGTGCTATAAGTATTTTTGATTTCATATCAATTCAGATTAAAAAGTTAAATTGACACCAATGTTAAAAGTACGTTGTTGCTGATAGTACCAGAAATCAGCTGTTTCAGGATCAAAACCAACATCTTTCATATGGTCATATAGAATTGCCAGGTTGTTACCACTTACGTATGCACGGAGACTGTTTAAACCAATCTTCTTACAGATAGAAGATGGAATTGAATATCCAATCTCGAGGTTCTTCAGTCGCAGGAAACCGGCATTCATAAGCCAATGAGTACTAGAAAGGGTGTTGTTGTTGAAATTATCAACCGATCCCCTGGGCTGTGAAGCATTGGTGTTTTCGGGTGACCAGCGATCTTTTGCTCTCCAGGAAAGGAAATTCCCCAGATTATAGCTCATGACTGCAAAATAGGGTTGCGGGTTATCAACTCCCTGTTCCGATACATACGTCTGAGCATTTTCCTGGCCCTGTAACATGAGTGAAAAATCAACATTCTTATATTTTAATGAGGCATTGATGCTGTACACAATTTCAGGTGTTGCAGTTTCATTGATCCGGATCATATCTCTTGAGTTTAGCTCCCCGTCTTTGTTTACATCCTCATAGATAATGTCTCCCGGTCTGGCTCCCGGCAAATGTGGTGTGTTGTCAATTTCTGACTGTGAGCTGAAGATTCCGATTGCCTTATAGAGCAGTTGTGCTCCGATAGGTCTGCCGGTAGCCATCTGATATGCTTCGGCTGCCGGGGCTTCATCAGCGAAAATAACTTTGTTACGAGCCCACGACAGATTGCCGCTAATCAGATATCTAAAATCAGTATTTAACTGCTTATTGTGTGAAAGCTGAAGTTCAAACCCTTTGTTTTCAACAATACCGATGTTTTCGTCGGGTAGCATAAGTCCGGTATAATCAGGAGTGATAGCTGTCCTCTTGGTAAGGATATTGGAGCGTCTTGTTTTGAAAAGGTCAAACTCCATTGCCAGAGCGCCTTTCCACAGAGATAGTTCCAGTCCCAGGTTTGTTGATTTGGCAACCTCCCAGGTGATGTTAGGGTTGGGCACACCACTTTGAATCAGTCCAATCACGTCGCTGTTTCCGATCACATAATTGTCGCCATATTCATAGCTAGCCAGATACTGGAATGAGGGTACAGCATCATTACCCATTTCACCATAGGATCCGCGTATCTTCAGGTCGTCAAGAGAGGTGAACCTTTCCATGAACGCTTCTTCAGATATACGCCATCCCAGTGATACTCCAGGGAAAAAACCCCATCGTTTATTCTCCGGGAAGTTAGGTGATCCGTCATAACGGAATATAAACTGGGCAAGGTATTTCCCTGCATAGTCGTATGTTGCCCTGCCAAAATAATTCTGCCTGGCTGTTTTGGAAGAAGAACCTTCATTTGAATGTTTATTCTTGTCGCTGCTGCCTGCTATCAGTTCCGGTATTGCAGTAGATGGGAAATCGGTACGGGCAGCTTCAAGGTAATTGTCGTTATATTCCATCTGTTCGTATCCCAACATGAGATCAATGTTGTGTTTATTGATTTTCTTGTTGTAATTGGCCAAAGCGTTGATGGTTAGACGCGTGCTCTGGTCGAAATGTTCTTCCAGCTGGGCAAGGTCGGGACCGTCACCGGCACGACCTTCGGTGTAGGTGTCAGTTGCCTCGTCGTAATAATATACATAGGAAGGACCGTTAAAGTATTTGACGAAATTGTTGCCAGTATCATAGGCTGTACTTCCGGAAAAAGAAAGACCTTCTACCCAGGGAATATCAATGTTGAAATGCAACTTCGTTTCCAGCGCTTTGTGAATGTCATCCTGCCTCCCGGCTTTATCACTGACCCAGTTGATCAGACTCTGACTGCTCCTGTTTGGTCTCGGATACTCGGTGCCAGGCCAGAAAAGGGTCCAATCGGGTTGATAAAGGAAAATATGACTATATATACCACGGGTATCAGGGTTTTCAGGATATTGTTTGTCATCCAACCTCCCGGAAACATCCAACCCCAGCTGAATGTACTGAGATGCTCTGACATTGATGTTTGAGCGGAAGTTGTAACGGTCAACCTTGGTTGATCCGTAATTAAAATGGCCCTCCTGTCCAATTTTACCAATTGAGATATAGTAATCCAACGCCTCACTACCTCCCGATACCGCCAAGTTTGCCTGATATTGAGGTGTGAAATTCCTGATCATGACATCATGCCAGTTAGTGGTTGTGTAGAAGGGTTCTTTACCGATCCTGAATTTTTCCAAATCTGAATCAGAATATTTTGGACTACGCCCCTCCCCAATTTCTATTTCATTATAGACCTTTGCAAAGGTATAGGAGTCAGCCATCCTGGGACTGCGTGTTGGCTGGGCAAAACCCTGATTAAAAGTAAAGTCAAACCTGGGGGCTCCTTTAGTGCCCCGTTTCGTAGTCACCAGTATAACCCCATTTGCTGCACGCGCACCGTAAATGGCTGCTGAGGCATCCTTTAAAACAGATATGCTTTCAATGTCGTTCGAATTGATTAAGCTCAGATCTTCTCTTTCTATTCCGTCAATAAGAATCAGCGGACTGCTGGTTCCGGTGGTGCTTTTTCCACGAATGAAAATATCAGGGGTATCCTTACCCGGTTCTCCCGTGCGGTTGTTGATGATCACCCCCGGAAGGTGCCCAATCATCGCATTCATCACATTTGGTGTTTGACTTTTCACCAGTTCTTCTCCTTTTGTTGAAACAACTGAACCGGTCACAGTTATCTTTGATTGTGTGCCATAACCAACTACCACCAACTCCTCTAGTGACTGGGTATCTTCCAGCAGTACAATGTTCAATACAGTTTTTCCGGAGGTGTTTATAACTTGTGACAGATAACCGATGTAGGATACATGAACAGTTGCATCCTCTTCAACACTAATAGAAAAATTACCATCTATATCACTTATTGTACCGTTGGTTGTACCACTTTCTATAATATTTGCTCCAATTACAGGTACACCTTGCGCATCAATCACCCTTCCTGTGACTTGTTTTTTAGGAGGTTGTTGGATAATATCAACAGGTATCTTATGTTCAGTCACTTTTGCCGGCATGATTTGGCCGGACGCATAGATGACAATCTGTTTGTCTAATACCCGATATTTGAGTCCGGTTTCGGACAAAATTACATCCAGAATCTCCGTTACATTTTTTGCATTTGCGTCAATGTTTATCTTCTCGTCAATTAAATTCTCACAGTTATCCGAGAAAACAAAAATGAAATCACTCTCTTTTTCAATCTCTCTACAGACCTCTTTTATAGATGCTGTTCTTGATTTGAGTGTAAATACTTGAGAATAACTGTTTGAAGCAGAGGTAAACAAAATGCTGAAAAACAGAAAGAATAGGGTTATTCTCATGATTTTTAGATAGTGTTTTAAATTATTGAGAGGTTTTTCACCCCCAATTGAGTGTTTATTCATATCTTTGTATGATTTTAATTATTTATAACCAAGGTAATTAAATTCAATCTGGCCGGACGATATTTGCGGTATCGTTCGGCTTTTTGATTAGCCGGCATATTCTTGCCGAGGATGGGTTAACTTTTTACTTTATCTTCCATAGGCAAAAAATATTAAAAGGGTTTGTGAGTAATGAATATTTGATTCTCTTTTCTGGTATAAATTGTTGAGGATAATAAACCAACCGTAGTCATAACATTATCCAGATTTTCAGAGAGATATATTTTTCCGGTACAGGTCCTTTTTTGTAGATTCGCATCATTCTCAAAGTTAAAAGAGAGGTTGTAATATCTTCCGATATGTTGCAACACCTCGGTCATAGGCGTTTTATCGAACGATAGATAACCGCTTTTCCAGCTGATATATTCGTTTACATCCACTTTGTGCGTGTTGAATGTTCCGTTTTCAGCATAAACAGCCTGCTCGTTAGGCAATAAGAAAGTTTCCTTTTTATTCGTGGGTTGCAAACTTACCCGGCCCTCCACCAAAATGACTGATTGGGGAGAATCGGCATATGTGGAGATGTTGAATGTGGTGCCATGTACTTTTATGTAAAAATTGGAAGTGCGTACCTGAAATTGTTTTTTGTTATCACGGGCCACCTCTATATACATCTCTCCGGAGCTGAGATGAACCTCCCGAACATTATCGGTAAATTGTGTCGGGAATTTAAATACGGAACCGGAATTTAGCCACACTCTGCTACCGTCCGACAGCGTGAGTGTGGATCGTTTCCCGTACGGAACAATAAGCGTGTTCTGCTTACATCTGGTCAGTTCTACAGTTTTTTCTTCACTGTCGCCATGTGTAATTCTTGCTTTTCCGTTTTCGTCGAACTCAACCTGTACATCGTTCTGGAACGACAGTGATTCTTCCTCCGTAATCAATTGAATGTCTTCGTTGTTTAATAGATTGCCAACGATGAGTTCTTGTTCCGGTGAGTGTTGAATTTCCTTTTCTTGAGAAAGAAACAGGTTTAATCCGATAATTAATACCGCAATAGCAGCGCATGAAGCAGCAGAGAGTCGTATGATCCGGCGTCTTTTTGTTTTTTTAGCTGTTATCTCAATGGTAGATTTAATTCTGTTGAGTACAAGCAAACGTTTAGGTTCACTTAACCCACTTTTATTCAATCCGGTTGTTTTAAGGTAATTAACAGCTTGCTGAAGCTGTTTGTCCAAATCGGGGTTTTTACTGATAAAGTCCCTCCAAAAAGCCTCTAACGCTTCATCAGGGACTAATTGCCAACGAATAAATTGGTTGTCCTTTAAAAAATCGGTATAATGCTTGTAATCTGGCATCGTAAGTTTTCTAATCCAACTTCTATTGCGTAGAAGCATGTTTAATAGATAGACGATCGCAAGATATTTTTATCCCCTTTTTTTCAAGAAATATTGGTTTTTTAATTGTTTAAGGCAAAAAATGGAGAAAAAGCCAAATGGGTGAGCCATACTCTTTGCGCAAGTGATGCATGGCTTTCGATAGGAGTTTTCTGCACCCATGAATGCTGATATTGAGTAATTCAGATATTTGGGTATAATCATATTCTTGCACATAACGAAGGTAAACGATTTCACGTTGACGTTCGGTAAGGCTCTCAAGCATTTCCGTTAATTGATCTTTAATCTGCAGCTGTTCTTCTTTGTCGATGAGTTGATCCTCAATGGTTACCCTGATATTGAATGGTGTTTCCTGCTCATTGATCGACAATAGGGCTACATGTTTTTTCTGGGTTTTATAAATATCGAAAATCCTGTTTTTTAATGATTTAAAAAGATAAAAATTGATGTTGGATACCTCCGGTAGTCTCTTCTCGTTGTCTGATAATTTACAAAACACATCGTGTATAGCATCCATGATGATTCTCTCCTCAAAACCGAGGTAGAGCGCATACGTGTATAAATCGTCCACGTATTGGTTGTAAATGGATGCGATTTCTTCTTTTTTCACTTATTTTGTAAATTTTCACAAGAATGAAATACAAATTAAGCGAAAAAAAGCCGAATATAAAATTTTGAATGATTTTAACTTTTCGATTTAAATAAATACATAAGTGCATATTAAAGGCTGCTTGGGAGATTATTCAAAAGTTGGTATCTTTGCCACCATGAAAAAACTTGCGATTGTGGGATGCGGCTATCTGGCTGATGTGTTAGCTGATGCGTTGTTAAACGGATTGCTACCGGAGTATCACCTTACTGGGGTGTATTCAAGAACAGCAGCCAAGGCGGAGCGTCTGGCTGCACGTATGCATGTGGCGGGTAAAGAGTGCAAAGCATGCAGTAGTATGGATGAGCTCCTTGCTTTAAAGCCTGATTATCTGGTGGAGGCAGCTTCGCCGGCAGCCATGAAGGAGCTGGCGATTCCCACCCTGGAGAATGGCACCTCCATCATCACCTTGTCGATCGGCGCATTTGCCGACACAGCCTTTTATGAAAAAGTGAGAGAAAAGGCCACTGCTAATGGTCAGCGGGTCTATATCGCCTCCGGTGCCACTGGTGGTTTCGATGTGCTCCGTACGGCTACCCTGATGGGAAATGCAACCGCACGGTTTTATAACGGCAAGGGTGTCGCCGCTTTCCGGCGATCGTTTCTCTATACTCCGGAGATGGAGCAGCAGAACAAGGTTGTCTTCACCGGCACTGCCAGAGAGGCAATCAACACTTTCCCCACGGGGCTCAATGTGGCAGTGGCGGCATCGCTGGCCACCGTAGGACCGGAGCAGTTGCAGGTGACCATGGAGTCGACCCCTGCTTTCACCGGTGACAGGCAGCGGGTTGAGATAGAGAATGAGCAGGTGCATGCCGTGGTCGATGTCTTCAGTGCCACCTCTGAAATTGCCGCCTGGTCGGTGGTAGCCACCCTGCAGAATATTGTCGCTCCTATTGTGTTTTGATGCCGGTAAAACCGGCCAGGTTATGCAACACCTTCTCGCTGAGGCGGTCGAATGCCTGCCGTGTGCGTCCGCTGGAGACCTGCATGCAGCGCACCTTCGGGTGGTTGAGCAGATGTTCGCCACCCAGTGCACCCACGGTATCGCAGAAACAGAGATTATCCTTTTCCAACCATTGTAAAAAGGGAGTTTCATCCCATGCGGGTGAGAGTCCGGTGTTGAATAGTATCTTCTTGTCTCCCAGCATTTCGAACTGCCCGGCATGCAGCAATACCGTGTTCCTGTTCAGGCAACAGCAGACCAACTCACACTCACTGAGTAGCTGATTCAGCGGCAGGAAACGGTATCCCTTTTCCCGCGCTTCCTCTTTCTCGCTGCGGGCGAAATAGCTTACTTCTGCTCCAAAGAAGCGGAGGGCATCGGCGATCATGCCGCCCGACTTGCCAAGCCCCACAATTCCTGCCTTCAGCCCTGTGATCTCACGTGGCATGCCGTCCCAGGGCTCCTGGTCGAACCCGTGCAGGCAACGTGCCAGTTCACTGATCACGTACTCCACCACACCCTCATCACCATAATCACGGATGCCGGTTACGGTGATGCCACGACTGTTGGCGTACTTAATGTCTACGTTGGCGCTCTCCGGGGTATATAGGGAGCAGCACATACCGACGTATTTCAGGTTGTCGCATTTCTCCAGCACCTGCTTTTCGAGCCGTGAGGTATAGCTGATCAGTACCGCATCGGCATCTCCGATGCGTGCGATCATCTCCCGGTCGCTCTCCGGGATGTCATCATAGAGAATTACTTCCTGGGAAAAATTGGCGAGGGCATCCACTGCTGATGGGATAAGACCTGTGGGCTCGATGGCCACTATTTTCTGGAACATATTGTTTGATTTGGATTGATTAAAATGATGAGATCAAATATAGCAAATAATCTCCTGCTTCACAAATATTGGCTGGCAACCTGTCAATACAGTGTAAGGCTGATGCCTCCCGAAAGCCAGAAACCGGGCTGGGGGATGTTGCCGATATCGACATGGGTGTTGTTGAACAGATTGTTGGCATTCATGAAAAGATCAGCCTTTCCTAGCTGGTAGACTGCTTTCAGATCGAGGATAGAGTAGGGGGTGTAATCAACCTTTTTACCCGGTTGCCCATCACTGTAACGGACATAACTGCCGGCACGCTCCTGCCAACGGAAATGCCAGGAGAAGGAGAGGCTGCCCCACAGCCGGTGATGCAACCCGGCAGTGAATTTTTGCCGGAGGTGATTCAGTGTGTAGTTGGAGATCATTGCATCGTCGACTCTCTCTTGTTGCATGTACATGTAGCCGGCATTCATAGCGGTGAACGGCTGATCCTGCCCCAGCCACTCCATCAGATCAAGCTGCAGGTTCGCTTCGATGCCCTTTTTGTGAATGCGGGTGTGGTTCGTAGACTCCCACAATGCTTCGGGGGATGATTTAACCCAGTCAATCATATTGCTTCCCTTCATGTAAAATGCTGTAAGGTACGCCTTCACCACCGGTTGAGTGAATCGGATACCTGTCTCCAGTGCTTCTGACTCCTCCGTTTTCAGATTGCTGTTGCCGATATGAGTCGCCGTAGTGTAATAGAGGTCGGTGAAGGTTGGCATGCGGGTAGCTTTGTTCCATGAGGCGTAGAGCGTAAGTTGGCTGGTGGCCCGCAAAGATGCGTTGAGTGCAGGATAAAAACCATACTGATCTGTGATTGCCGTATGGTGATGAAGCAACCCGCCCATTGAGAAAGTGAGATGGCGGAAAATGAAGTTATGCTCCAGGAGATAGCTGATGCTGCTTCGGTTGTCTGAACGTGTGTACTTACCGATGGCATCCTTCATGGGGTTACCCAGAACGTTGCTCAGGATAGCTTCATTCCGGAACTCACCACCGAAGCTGGTGATGCCCCACTCCGATGCATACTGCATTATGAGGTTCATCCCATAAAGATCACTGCGGTGGTAGTTATGGTCTGTATACCATGCAGGACGATCGGGGGTGCCGTCGCGAATCAGCTGAAACTCATCATAGTGACGGCTCCAGTAAATGTGAGGCATCATTTTCAGTTTTCCTGTTGTCTCTCCTCTGACCGACAGGAAAAGAGTCCCTGTTTCATCGTACTGGTTCGGATAGGTGGCACTGTAAAAGGTGTTGGCACCATATGCCTTGTCGTTCACTCCAGCCTGAAAGTCGATGTGTGATCCATCTGTCTCAAAACGGCTCTGCCAGAATAGGTTGGAGATGTAGTAATCGCTGTTTCGGATATAACCATCGGAACGTTTGTAGCCGGCGGAGAATGTATGCAATTGGTCTCTTGTCCTGTATGCCCCACGTGCTTCTGTACCGAACAGCCCGTGCATGCCACCTTCGAGTTTGGCATTGACACCACTGGTTTTATCTTTTTTCGTGATGATGTTGACCCCGCCGGAGAAAGCACCGGCACCGTAGATCAGTGAGGAGGGACCCTTTACGATCTCGATGCGATCGATGTCGGAGAGGTTGATGGGGATGTCGAAGCTGTAATGACCTGTCTGGGGATTGGTGAGGTTCACACCGTTGAGGAGGATGGCTGTCTGATCGAATGATCCGCCGCGAAGAGAGATG
>CAZBFS010000021.1:0-16109 GCA_964491215.1 uncultured Proteiniphilum sp. | reverse complement strand
AGGAAGTTGGCATCGGAGGGGTAGACGCGTTGAACGACCGGTATCTGTTGCAGTTCATCCACAAGGAGAGACCGCTGTTCGAGGATCACCTTCACCCGGTAGGCATATTTCTCAGGTTTGGAGAGCGCTTTGAGTGCTTCCTGCTGGTTGAAGGCACTCACGTTGTAGGGTGGCTTGGTCTTGTCCATCAACCTGATGATCTCTCTTCCGGCGTAAGCGATCCCCACGCGGGCGCTGGCTAGGGCCCATGCCTTGCTGAAGGTCTGCATCACAATCAGATTGGGGTAACGGGGAAGCAGTTCGGTGAAGCTCCTGCCCCTGCTGAAGTCGATATAGGCTTCATCCACCACCACGATCCCCTCAAACGCATCAAGCAATTGTTCGATCCCTTGCAGGCTGTTGCCCGACGGGTTGTTGGGGGAGCAGACGAAGATACACCTGGCATTGCGAGAGAGAATCTCCTCTATTTGCAGCTCAAAGCGGTCACTCAGTGGCACAGCGGTCACCTCCACATTGTTGATATTGGCTGAGACCTCATACATCCCATAGGTGGGGGGACAGAGGATCACGCGATCTTTTCCAGGCTCACAGAAGATGCGGTAGACCAGATCGATCACCTCGTCGCTGCCGTTGCCGACAAAGATCTGATCCGCCGGGATATCGCGAAAGGCAGATAATGCACGTTTCAGTTCCCGCTGGTGGGGGTCGGGGTATCGGTTTTTCTTACCGAACGGGTTTTCGTTGGCATCGAGGAAGATGCCTTCACCACCGCTGAACTCGTCGCGTGCGCTGGAGTAGGGTTTCAAAGCCCATATGTTGGGTCGTACGAGCGACTGCAGGTCAAAATGTTTCATCGTTGCTGTTCTCTTCGTTCAATTGCATTTTATTGGCCATCACCAATCCCAGACGCAGCGACACCGCATTCTTGTGGGCAAGCAGCTCTTCCGCTTCAGCCATCGCCTCAATGGCGGGGCCGAGGGAGAGGATCCCCTCATCGCTGAGTTGTTGGAAGGTGATCTTCTTCAGGAAGCTGTCGAGCGATACACCACTGTAGGCTCTTGCATGACCACTGGTGGGGAGTGTGTGGTTGGTGCCGCTGGCATAGTCGCCCGCACTCTCGCAGCTATAATTACCTAGAAAGATAGAGCCGGCATTCACTACGCCGCGACTCAGCAGTACCGGGTTCTCGGTGGCGAGGATCAGGTGTTCAGGTGCGTAGCTGTTGCTGAAGGCGATGCAGTTCTCCAGATCCCGAAAGAGAATGGCCCTGCTGTTTTTCAGTGCCTCCGTAGCAATCTCTTTCCGTGGGAGCGCTTCCAGCTGCATTTCCAGCTCTTTGTTTACCGCTTTGATCACCTGTTTGTTGTCGGAGAGCAGGATCACCTGGCTGTCCGGGCCATGCTCTGCCTGTGAGAGCAGATCGGCTGCTACGAAGGCAGGGTTGCAGCTGTTATCGGCAATGATCAGCACTTCGCTGGGACCTGCCGGCATGTCGATCGCGGTGCCGTAGAACTGTGCCGACCGTTTGGCGGCCATCACATACTGGTTGCCGGGACCGAAGATCTTGTCCACCTTGGGGATGCTATCCGTGCCGAAGGTCATGGCGCCAATGGCCTGTATCCCTCCCGTTGCAAAGATGCGGGTGACGCCTGTCTGTTCAGCAGCATAGAGGATTGCCGGGTGGATCTCCCCCTCCTCGTTGGGAGGGGTGCATAGTAGGATCTCCCTGCAGCCGGCGATCTTAGCCGGTACCGCTAGCATCAGCACGGTGGAAAAAAGGGGAGCGGTGCCGCCGGGGATGTAGATGCCTATCCGTTCGATGGGACGTGACTCACGCCAGCAGATCACGCCGGGGCTCGTCTCTGTCTTGCGCACCTCCTCCCGCTGCGACAGGTGGAAGGTCTCGATGTTCTTTTGTGCCAGCGCAATGGCCTGTTTCAGTCGTTCAGGCACCTTCTCAGCTGCCTGAGTAATCGTTTCCCGCTCCACCTCCAGCGTCTGCTGAGCGGGGAAGTCGAACTTACGGCTGTAGGCCAGTACCGCCTTGTCGCCCTTACGGTGGATATCGTAGAACATCTTCTCCACCATGTCCATCAGCTTGCGCTGTTTGATGAGCGGACGTTCGGTCAGCTTCTTCCATTTGCTCTCCGAAGGGTTGTTGATTGTTTTCATCAGGATTGATTAGTTGATTAGCTGATTAGTTGATTAGCAGATTAGCAGATTAGCAGATCTTCACATCATTATAAGATCATCTTCTCGATGGGGATCACCAGGATTCCTTCGGCACCGTGTCTTTTCAGCTCGTCGATCACCTGCCAGAAGTCATCGTCGCGGATCACCGAGTGGACGCTGCTCCACCCCTCATCAGCCAGCGGAAGAATGCTGGGAGAACGCATACCCGGCAGCAGCCGCACGATATCGGGCAGCACTGCGTTGGGAGCGTTCAGCAGGACATATTTCTTTCCCTGCCCCTCCTTGTAAGCTTTGATGCGGAAGAGCAGCTGGCTCAACAGGGCAGAGGTAGCAGGCGTGAGGTTCTTGTTGCTGATGAGCACCGCCTCGCTGCGGAGGATGGTCTCCGCCTCTTTCAGTCCGTTCATGATCAGGGTGCTGCCGGTACTCACAATGTCGAAGATGCCATCTGCCAGGCCGATGCCGGTGGCTATCTCAACGCTGCCCCCCAGCTCTTCTATCTTTACCTCAATCCCTTTCTCCCGGAAAAAGTTGCCGAGGATCTTCGGATAGCTGGTGGCAATTCTTTTGCCCCGGAAATAGTCGAGGCCGGAGTATACCTCTTCCCTGGGTATGGCGAGCGAGAGCCGGCAGTTGCCGAAGCCCAGCTTCTCGACGATAGCCACATCTTTATCCTTTTCCCACACCTCGTTTTCTCCCAGTATACCGATGTCGGCCACGCCCTGTTCCACATATTGCGGGATATCATCGTCACGCAGAAACAGAATCTCCATCGGGAAATTTCGTGCTTCTGTCTTCAGTTTACGGTCTCCGTTGGAGAGCTTGATGCCGCATTCGGTGAGCAGATTGAGTGATTTTTCACTCAATCGTCCGCTTTTCTGAATTGCAATCTTGATTTTTTCCATTGTTGGTTTGTTATGTACTGGAAAGCAACAGCGGTCAACGAATAAAAAACCCGCCTGATGCTCTTCAGACGGGTCAATAAATATCTCGTTGGTGTTCACACATATCTATTTCAGCTCGCCTGACTGCAAGTATGAAAATGATGATGATGGAACCAATTTGCTTTCATATTATCGTTTTGATGTTGCAAAGATATAAGAATTATTTTAAACGAAAGCGGAATCTGCATTTTTTTATAAATATAACATAATGTCATACTATAGCGGTTTTTTATTTAGATTTGTATCTGAATAACAAGTGTCATGAAGAGGATGATTGAAGAAAGGATACAGACATATAAGATATTGGTATCGGAAAACAAGATAAAGAGCGATCGTCTTGGAAAAAAAATGCATCTGTTGGGAACAATTCGGTTTATCCTCTTTCTGGGTATTATATTTGGCATTTATATGCTTGCGGGGGATTTAAATCTGCTTGCTCCCCTTATCCTTATAATGACACTTGTTTTTGCCTGTTTATTCAAGCAGCATAACAGGTTATCGGACCAGAAAGAAACGGCTGAGTCTCTGATTCTGCTGGCTGAAAATGAATTAATGGCATTTCGTCATGATTTTTCGGTTTTTAATGGGGCCGGTGAGAAGAGAGATCCCTCTTATCCTTTCAGTTATGATCTGGATATCTTTGGAGAGAACTCTTTTTTTCAGCAGATTAACAGGACGGTGTTGCCCATTGGGGAACAAAAACTGGCCGATATGATTCAATATCCGTTGACCGATAAGGATGCGATTCTTGGCAGACAACAAGCCATCATGGAGTTGGCAGGCAAGGAGGAGTTTTGTTTGCGATTCCGAACGGCGGGTATGAAAGTATCCTCTTCGACAGTGAGCGACATCAATTTTACCACATCTACTGCCGATAAAGGGTTAGTTCAAAATATCTTCTGGAACTCAGCTGTTTGGATAACACCCATACTGTACCTTGTTTTTGTGGTATTATGGCTAACAGATATCGTTCCCGGAGGCCTGTTTCTATATCTCTATCTTTTCACATTTGCATTATCCCTGATGCCCATGAAAAAGGTGAAGGCTACATGGGGTTTGTTTGATAAACGATCCAAACGTTTGAATGCGTTTGCTTACCTGTTTATGATTTCAGAACAGGAGAATACTGAATCACCTCTGTTAATGTCGCTACAGAGGCAACTTACCCAACACGGAAAAGCCTCGGAAGCGATAAGGAAGCTGTCACAACAGAGCCGCAACCTTGATGTGGGTTTTACACTCGCCATGCTTATCCTGAACCCGTTGTTCCAATGGACAACACTTTATGCTTTGAAAATTGAGCGCTGGATGAAAAACCATGGAGGTGATGTTGAAACCTGGTTTGCACTATTAGCTGAGATGGATGCGCTGATATCACTGGGAACATTTGCCCTCAATAATCCCGATTATTGCTACCCGGAGATATCTGATACTCACTGCTTTCGTGGTGAAGGGCTGGGTCATCCGCTCATTCCCTGCGAAAGATGTGTGAGGAACGATATTGATATTTCCCGAAAACCTTTCTTCATGATCGTTACGGGTGCAAACATGGCGGGCAAGAGTACCTATCTGAGAACAATGGGCATCAATCATGTAATGGCGTCGGTTGGCATGCCCGTTTGTGCGGAGAGGTTGGTGTTTATTCCGGGCAAATTATTGACCAACCTTCGTACCTCCGACTCATTGGTAAACAACGAATCTTATTTCTTCGCGGAGCTGAAGCGTTTGAAAATGATTATTGACCGGTTGGAATCGGGTGAAGAGGGTTTATTCATTATATTGGATGAGATTTTAAAAGGAACGAACTCCGAAGATAAGCAACGGGGATCATTGGCTCTTATGAAGCGATTGGTCGGGCTTGGGGGGAGTGGCATTATTGCCACACACGATCTGGCATTGGGAAATATGGAAAAGGAATTTCCACAGGAGATAAAGAATTGGCATTTTGATGCCGTCATCGATGATGAAGCACTGACGTTTAGCTATAAACTGCAGGAGGGTATTGCACGAAATATGAATGCCAGTTTTTTGATGAGAAAAATGGGAATCACAGAATAAACAGAGCTTCCTAAAAAACATCAAAAACAGCAGAAATGGACCATTGATTAACGCTCTGTGGCGATTTTTTATGTAAGTTTGCACCCGATGAAAAATAAGCTGATCATATCGCTGCTTGCTGCTCTTCTATGCATGGGGACAGCCTTCTCGCAGGCACGCGTCATCCTGCCCGATTCATCGCAGATCACCAGTGACCCCGACTCGCTCGATCTGTTGCCCCGCGAATCATCTCACCTGGACCATCTCATACATGATCATGGTGCCGAGGCAGACTCATTGCAAAAGTTGGCGCGCATGACCATCTGGCATCATGATGCCCGCACAGGCATCCGTTTGCCTGCAGAGTCGGATACGCTGTTACATAACTTCCAGCACAGCACACTGCCCGACAGTTACTCCACCGCCATGGGCTACCTTGGACCTCTTGGCTCACCGGCCATCTCCAAGATTTTCTTCGACCGTGAGGAGACCGAGACCTTCCTCTTTAACAATGCCTACAGCCACTACCTGAAAGATCCAGAAAAGCTGCTCTTTGTCAATACACGTGTTCCCTACTCACGTTTGGGGTACCACCGTGCAGGACCCAAACAGACACGCGAGGAGCGTCTCGAAGCCCGTCTCACCTCCAACTTCGGCAAGAGTCTTAACATTGGACTCGATGTGGATATGATCAATACACGCGGATTTTATGCTGAACAGTCGGTCAAACACAATAACTTCTCTCTCTTTGGTAACTACCTTTCCGACAGATTGGAGGCTCATGCCATGGTGCATCTGGGAAGCATTACTCACTTCGAGAACGGCGGTATCACCGATGAACTGTTCATCACCAATCCCGAAGAGGTGGGGGAGAGCTTCACGCCGCTCGACATACCTGTACGCTTCAATGACACCTGGAACGCGCTGAAAAACAACCATTACTTCCTGTCGGGACGTTACAACCTGGGCTACCGCGAGCTACCTGAGGACTCGCTTCACAAAGGACCCGGAACGTTCGTGCCGGTAGCCAGCATCGGCTTTTCCACACAGCTTACACAACAGCATCGCCGTTTCCTTTCATATGATACCGCCTATGTAAATGTTGATGGGGTGCAGATGCAGCGGATCGACCGTTTTTACGAAAACCGCTATTACGAGGGGGCGGTGGATGACAGTATACGTTTCACATCTCTGAAAAACAGTGTCTCGCTCAGTCTCCGCGAGGGATTTAAGGAGTGGGTTAAGTTTGGTCTCTCCGCCTTCCTGGAGTATGACCTGCGCAACTACTCCATGCGTGATACCACAGGAGTGGGTTATCTGTCGCATCGCGAAAGTGCGGTGACTCTGGGAGGGGTACTCAACAAGCAACAGGGTGAACATCTACTGTTCAACCTGCGTGCCGATCTGGGGGTGCTGGGCGCCAACCTGGGAGAGCTCAGGATGATGGGTGACGTGGAGACCGGTTTTAATCTGGCGGGAAAACGCACGACCCTCTCTGCTGAGGCCTATCTCAAAAACCTGCGACCTAAATATCTGCAGGAGCACTACTACTCCAAATATTTCCGATGGAATCATGACCTGGGTGATGCAAGACGGGTCTATGTAGGAGGGAAGCTTCACATCCCGTTTACCCAGACAACGATAAGTGCCGGCGTGGAGAATCTGCAGAACCATATCTACTATGGAGCTGACAAGATGATTGCACAGGAGGGGGACAACATACAGGTATTGACCGCACGGATCGACCAGAAGCTGAAACTGGGTGTCTTTCACTGGGACAACCAGGTTGTCTACCAGACCTCCAGTAATGAGGAGGTGATTCCGTTACCGACGCTCAGCTTTTATTCCAACATGTACCTGAAAACGAGGATTGTGAACGAATTGACGCTACAGCTGGGAGTGGATGCCCATTATCACACCAGATATTTTGCGCCGGGCTATGAGCCGGCACTCCTTCAGTTCTACAACCAGCGTGAACGGGAGATTGGTGATTATCCCATCGCCACGGTCTATGCCAATATGCACCTGAAGCAAACCCGATTCTTCCTGATGTTCTACAACGTGGCTCCGAAAGTGCTGAAGGAGAACGAATCTTTCTCGCTGCCCGGCTATCCGGTGAACCCTTTCATTTTCAAGCTGGGTCTCTCTGTCAATTTGCATAACTAAAACAGAACCGTTTTGAAAGTAAGGCGAAGGTTGAATATCTATCTCTCCCTGCTGATCACTGCCCTTGTTGCAATGATCCTGCTTCACTACTTTTTCCGTCAAAAGGAACAAATGAATGTGCCACGTGACTATGAGGAGATCATGGCATCGGGTGAGATGAACGTGGTGACCGATTACAATTCCATTGGTTATTTTGCGTCTGGCGATACGGCACTCGGTTTTCAGCTGGAGATGATGCGGGCGCTGGAACAGGAGTGGGGGGTGAAGGTAAACCTCTTTCTGGAGAATAGTATGGAAGAGAACCTGAGGGGATTGCTTGAAAAGCGATACGACCTGGTAGCACGCAGCATACCAGTAAACAGTGCGCTCAGGGACAGCTTCGCCTTCACCGATCCGATTACCTATAACCGTTTGGTGTTGGTGCAGCGCAAGGCACTGTTCAATGAGGGAGCATATCCTATCCGCCAGCATCTTGAGCTGGCAGGAAAGCTGATTCATGTTGCCGGTGATTCACCAGCCATCCTGCGACTGAACAACCTCTCGCATGAGATTGGAGATACCATACTGATCAGAGAAGACCCGTTGTACGAGACTGAACAACTGGTGATGATGGTTGCATCGGGAGATATCGACTTCACTGTCTGTGATCGACAGGTGGCGATGCGGTTGGCCGAGATGTTTCCAGAGATTGATATCGACACTGATATCAGTTTCACGCAGCTTGAGTCATGGGCTTTGCGTAGTGACGCACCGCTGTTGCTTGACAGTCTTAACAGCTGGCTGAGCCGATTCAGGGAGACAAAGCGGTTCAGTCAGTTATTCCACAGCTATTACAATTAAGATAGATCAATCGTTGTGACAAAAAAAGCCGGATTCGAGAAGAATCCGGCCTTTTTTTGTATGTCACTGCCCCAACGTCAGTTCAACGATTTAGGCACATTTCTGCGGGGAGCACGACGTCCGCTGCGGTTGGCATCCTGCATACGCGTTTGCATATCCTTGCGGTAGCTTTTCCACTGTTCCATTTTTTCCTTGCCGATGATGCTTTCCAACTCGGTATCACTCTCCATCAAAGCCTGTTCACGTGCTTTCTCCATTGCTTCGCGACGGTTCTCACGATCCTGCATCACCTGATCACGTTTCTCACGCTGCTGTTTTAGCTGTTCGGCACGTTTGGCATCCTGTTCTTCAAACAAGGCTTCTACTTTGGCTTTCTGCTCATCGCTCAGCTCAAGCTGTTTGGCCATGTTTTCAGCTCTGTTCTTGGCGGTCCATCTCTTTTCAACCTGTGTGCGGCGACCAATGCGGTCACCCTCATTTCTGTTTTGAGCTGTTAAGGACAAGCTCAATGTGAAAAAGGCAATCATTGCCAGTAATACTGTTTTTTTCATATCCATGCATTTTTTAGTGGGTGAATAAATTTTGTTTACGATCTTCAGACACTCAAAAGTAGGTAAAAGTTTAATCGGTTGTGCAGTTGGTCAGCGTTTTTATGTGTGCTTAACATCCATAAATAGAGATATATATGGCTGAGTAAAGGCTGTTTGTCCAACCATCCGGCAGATTGATCGATAAAAAAGGAGGGTTGGTCTATTATGCATTTTCATAGCTGGTTTAACTTATTTTTCATGAATAAATCTATCTTTGTATCAGAAACGATTGGAGAATTATGGAGAAGAAGTATAAAGCAGATAACGGAGTGGCGAATTTTTTTTGGGGTTTGGCTGCAGGGATGCTGCTGGCATTACTTGTCTATCGCCTTATCAGTGGAGGGGAAGTATGGAGACTGACCGTTTACTTTTCTTTCACCATCATTTTCATGTTGTCGGTCACCATCAAGGAATATGCGGTCACCGATCTCAATTTTCTGGAGATTCGTTTTCTACTCAAGATTCTGACCCGAAACAGAAGGATTGCCATTGGCGACATGGTGGCTTTAAAGAAGATTAGACCGAACCAGTTGCGCATTGAAAAGGTTCGTGGTTTTGAAGTGTTGCGGGTGAAACCGTCTGATATTGATGCGTTGATTGACGATCTGAAAGAGCGTAACCCCCGGATTGTAGTCGACAGAAGGGAAGTATAGCTGTGAAGTACACTGGGTTTATTGCTTATGATGAGCAGGATAAGTACCGCAAAGTCGAGAAGAGATTTGTGTCGTACGGCTATTGAGAAGGTAACGAGAAGTAGCGATGAACAAGACTGATTTTTTCTGATCTTGCCATGTCTGCCGGATTGGTGCCGGGTTGTCCCTCAGGAATACTGCTGTTGCGTTGTCTGAAATGTTCTGACCAGTAGGGAATGACTTCACCTGTGGCTTTGTAATTGAAAGACATTGCAAGAGCTTCAAACAGTGGGGTTCCGGTGGAATCGGTAAAAATATTGCGCACCAGTTCACTGCAGTAAAAGGCATCGTTCAGCTCGTTGTAGAGATAGTCATAATTCTTTCCCAGATGCTTCTTGGCTCTCACCAGTGCTGTGGGGATGGTATACTGCCATTCCGGATGCAGGCGACCCACTGCAATCAGTCTTTCTCCACGGTGCAATGCTGCTCTGCCAAAAAAGTCATCGAGTTGGCTTTTTATCACTCCTTCAGGTGAGGTGGCCTCAATGACATAAATCTTCTCTTTTTCCACCAGCACAATGCCCACGTGGGAAAATGGGATCTCATCTCCAACAGATGTGCTCTGTTGTATAGCCGAAAGGAACTCATTATTGTCTGCACCTACTGAGAAAAGAAGATCACCGTTCTGCAGCTCAAACGATTCATTTGCCCTGTGGCAGCTGACAAGAGTGAGAAATAGAAGGATAAAGAGCCGATTTTTCATTTTTTCATACAGCGAAATAGTGCTCCAGCTCTCTGAGGGTCTCCACTCCGGTAGAGATATCTTTCACCATCAACCCCTTTTCCAGCACCACGATCCGTTCACACACCTCAGTCACATGGTTCAGGTCGTGGCTGGAGATCAGCATGGTCATGTTGCGAGTGCTCTTGAACTCATTGAGCATCCGTTTCAGACGGATCTGTGAGGTGGGATCGAGTGCAGTGAAGGGTTCGTCGAGGATCAGTATCTGCGGATCACCGAGGAGTGCAGCCGCGATGCCTGTTTTCTTCTGGTTTCCCTTCGAGAGGTCGCGAATCAGCTTGCCTGATCCCAATATCTCACCGTTAAACAGCTCTTTCATCGACTCCAGGAAGGAGGCGAGATCACCCTCCGACTTGTTGTAGAGCTTCGCTGTGAAAGCAAAATACTCATCGGGGGTGAGGAAATCGATCAGGAAGCCCTCGTCGAGGAAGGAGCCTACCTTCGCTTTCCACCCATCGCGGCGGGCCACTTTCTCACCGTCGATCAGTACTTCACCAGCTGATGCTTCAATCAGATCGATGATCAGCCTGAAAAAGGTGGTTTTGCCTGCACCGTTGTTGCCCACAAGGCCGAAGCTCTCCCCGACAGAGATTGTGATAGAGGGGATATTGAGTACGGTGATGCCGTCATAGATCTTTTTCAGATCGCTTGCAGTGATGACCGGGTTGTTATCTGATACTACCTGCTGAACTTCCGGAGGTGTTGCGGGTGATTGGGTAGAGCTGTTTTCGTCGTGTTGCATAGAAAGAGATATTTCGTTTAGTTGATTTGTTGATTGAGAGATAGACCAGTTTCAATTACTCTTTTTTCCGGAATCCGGTACAGAGTGCATATTTCCTTTTCAGGAACTGTTTCTCGGTTACCCTGAGCAGCGGCTCGCGGAAGAGGATGCCGGCAAGGCCCAGCAGGGAGAGGATGATCAATCCCACATGGCTGGCCGAGAAGAGGGCGAAAAGGTTCACCAGCAGGATGGGCACTAACAACAGGGGAATCATTACGATGAAGTTCTTGTAGCTCACACCCTGCATGTTCATCGATGATCCTCTGGAGAGCTCCAGCCGCTTGGTGTTGAAGGTGGCACCGAAGAGGTATACGTGGATGTTGACCCCGGCGTTGTAGAGTAGTGCCGCCACGTGATAGGGGATGATGTATGTTCCGAAGAGGAAGTAGGGGGTGGTGGCAATGAAGGAAAAGATGCATAGGGCCAGCATCAGGAAGTAGTTGGCACGGATGTATGTGGAGGTCTCAATGTCACGGGTCATCAGGAAGTCGAAATGCGAACCATCCCAGTTGATGATCCACTGACCGAACATTAGCATCCCTGTACCAGTGACGAAGATGGCCACGAAGAGGAGCCAGCCCGGGCTCTCGTTATACATAGGGTTGGGATAGAAGAGCAAGCCATAAAGGAGAAATAACAGTGCAGTGAACAGGGTACTCTTTGTCCGCTTGTGGCGCAGTACCAGTTTGATCTCGAGGGAGATCAATTCGCCTATCTTGCCGAATCGTTCCATGAAGGTGAACCGCTTTGTGTCGCTCTGACGTCGTGTTGTTTTCTTTTCGAACGACTCGGGATAGTAGTTGCGTGCGAAGAAGAGCCTGTTGAGCCAGAAAGCACCCAGTGGGAGCAGCCAGGCAGCCACCCAGACCAGCGGTGTGCTGGTCATCATCCCGAAGAGATGACGGGAGAAGCCGAACAGTGAGAGGATACCAAAATATTCCAACAGTGTCGGTACTGCTGTCACAGCCAACAATAGTGCCATTCCTATGAGCATGTTGCTGAATTGACGTTTCAACAGGGGTGCCAGCAGCGTGTTGAAGGCGATCAACGGGATCACTGAAAGGATAAACCGAAAGAATCCCACAGTGCCATGATCGGGATAGATACCGCTGATCGCAAAGGGGATCACAATGCAAAGGAGTGCATAGTTGAGCGGATTGAGCAGTGGCTTCAGCAGGAGGTAGTTAACCAGCGTTGATCTTTTAAGTGGCAGCACCTGGTAAGCCTGCAGATTGATCCTGCTCAGCGGCTGCATCATGTAGCGGAAGAAGAGCAGGGCAATCACTGCATAGAGGATGCTCCCGTGGAACAGTTCAGCAGGAGCTCTATCCGGTACTGCTTCTGCCAGAATCTGCGGCAGCATGAATCCCAGCAGTACGAAGAGCAGCACGAAGTAGAGTACCATAAGGCCCATAAAGATGGTGACTGCCAGGTTGCGGTAGAAGCCCGGCGAGCGTTTGTTTTCCAGCCAGTAGTGTTTGAATAGAATATTAAGCATTGAAATGTTATGAAGGGGTTGATTATTTTTTTCCGAAGAGGGCTCCCAGCAGGCTGCGGGTAAGGGTGCGTCCCAGCTGGTTGGTGATCTGTCGTTTGGCGCTCTTGCCCACCTGATCCAGCATCTCCCCCAGGATGCCCTGGTCCGCTTTGCGTTGTCGCTCTGTGGCCCGACGGGCACGCTCTGCCTCGAGAGCCGCTTTCTGCTCCTCCTTCTGATGGCGGATACGCTCTTTCTCCTCCTCAGCTTGACGTCTTTCCTCCTCGAGCAATTCCTGTTTATGTGAGAGGATCTCGTAAGCCGACTCGCGATCGATCAGCTTCTCATAAACACCGTAGATCAGTGAGCTGCGCTGCAGTTGATCCCTTTCTCCGGCGGTGATGGGTCCTATCTGTCCTTGTGGAGGCAGGATGTTGGCCCTTTCTACCATCTGTGGTGCTCCTTTCTCGTTGAGGAACGATACCAGTGCTTCGCCCGTATTGAGCTGGGTGATGGCTTCTTCCGTTTTGAATGCGGGGTTGGCGCGGAAGGTGTTGGCAGCCACCCTTACCGCTTTCTGGTCGTTGGGGGTATAGGCACGCAGGGCATGCTGCACCCGGTTTCCCAGTTGACCCAGTATCCTTTCCGGTATATCGGCGGGGTTCTGTGTACAGAAGTAGATGCCCACACCTTTCGAACGGATCAGGCGGACGATCTGTTCCACCTTCTCCAGCAGGGAGGAGGGCATGTCATTGAAGAGCAGGTGGGCCTCATCGAAGAAGAAGACCAGCTTCGGCTTATCCAGGTCACCCACCTCGGGCAGTGTCTCATATAAATCGTCCAACAACCAGAGCAGGAAGGTGGTGTATACACGCGGTGAGTTCATCAGTTTGTCGGCAGCCAGGATGTTGATCACCCCCTTGCCCTGTTCGGTTTGGATGAAATCGGAGATCACCAGCTCCGGTTCACCGAAGAATTTGTCGGCGCCTTCACTATCCAGGCGCAGCAGACTCCGCTGGATGGCGCCGATGCTGGCGGGTGAGATGTTGCCATAACGGGTGGTGAATTCTTTACGATTTTCACCGATGAACTGTATCATCTTCTGCAGATCCTTCAGGTCGATCAGCAGCAGGTTGTTATCGTCGGCAATACGAAACGCCATGGAGAGGATCGCTCCCTGTGTCTCGTTAAGGTTGAGCAGCCGTTCCAGCAACAGCGGTCCCATGGCGGTGACAGTGGTACGTACCGGGTGTCCCTGTTCACCGAACACATCCCAGAAGCGTACGGGGAAGGCTTTGTAGACGAAACCCTTCTCTTTTAGTCCATAGCCATCGACACGCTTGGTCACGCTCTCCTTGTTTCCGCCGATCTTGGCAACACCGGAGAGATCGCCCTTCATATCTGCGGCGAAGACAGGGACTCCCATCTCACTGAAGGTCTCTGACAGGGTCTGCAGGGTGACTGTTTTACCGGTTCCGGTGGCACCGGTGATCAGTCCGTGGCGATTGGCCATTTTAGGTATCAGGCAAACTTCAGCATTGTCGTTGATGGCAATGAATGCGCGTTGGTTGTTGTCGAACATTATTGCGAAAGATTTTAATTTCTATGACAGACAAAGTTAAACAAATATTTTTTAAATGAGAGAAGAGAGGGTGGAGATTGTTAATATTTTTGATAATTAAATAATATCCCTTATCTTTACGAGGTAAAACGTTTAATATCACATACTATGAGCATCAAAGCATTTTTACTCCTGTTTCATTTTTCCTTATTCTTTACATTGTCGGCGCAACAAACGTTGGAGGTTTCACACTATCTCTTTCCGGAGTTTAAGCATGGAGTTGTATTGATGAAAGGCGGAAGGGAGAATCCAGCATTGCTTAATTACAATGCAGCGACTGAAGAGATGGTCTTCGATCAGAATGGTCAGGTGCTTGCTCTTTCTGAGCCCTCATTAAGCCAGATAGATACTATCTTCATTGATGAGAGGCAGTTTGTACTTCACAAAAATAAATTTGCAGAGGTGTTGAATCGTGATGGTTACATGCTGCTTGCCCAGTACAAGTGCAGAATTACGCCACCCGGTAAACCGGCACCCTTTGGTGGTACATCGCAGACATCGTCGGTAGACAGCTACTCCAGCTGGAAGGCTAATGGGGGGATGTATGACTTAAAACTTCCCGACGATCTGGAGGTGAAGCCCTATACCGTTTATCTTCTCGACAATGGATCGGGCTGGAATGAGATAAAGAGTATGAAACAGTTAAAGAGACATTACAAAAAGAGTAAGGAAGCCTTTGATCAGTATGTCTCTCAACATAAACCTGATTTTGAAGATCAGGAGGCTGTCTCACTTCTTATAAGTTTTATGGAGACAAGCAATTAAGATCAAGAGATTGATGAAACATAGATGAACATTGAATCTAGTGTTCATGCTTGTTGCCCGATGTGTGGCATCTCAACATCAAAAGTGTGTCTATCCTGCTGCAGAACGATTGTTTGTTGTCAGCAGTGGATCATCTGGTTGAGATTTGACGCTGATAAGATATTTAATTATAGGTTGATGCAGAGCACAAAGGCAAGAGAGAGGAAAAAGTCGGAGAGGGAGGTCTCTTTCAGGTAGGGGTCGAGAGCAGCTCCTTCATGGCTTTTGATGGCGTGCATGATCGCGATGAGCTTGATGAAGATGAGCAGGTAGAGATAACCCGGCATTGAGGAAGGCAGGTAAATCAGGTTGAAGGCTGCGAAACAGATGAATGTGCCTAGTGACAGCGCTGCATGGTAGCGTTTGGCTCCCTTCAGACCCAGTTTCACGGCGATGGTCCTTTTGCCTGATGCCTTATCGTTCTCGATATCCCGCATGTTGTTCACGTTGAGAATCATGCTGCTGATCAGTCCCAGGCCTATGGCCGGCAATAGAGGCAGCGCATCAGCCGACCCGGTGTGGAGGAAGTAGGTGCCGATCACCGGTACCGGTCCGAAGAAGAAGAATGCGAAGAGATCACCCCATCCACGGTAGCCATAAGCATGTTGTCCCATGGTGTAGAATAGGGCCGCCAAGATAGAGGCTCCACCTAGCAGGAGCAGGATCAAGGCTCCGCTGTTCCTGTCTAGATCGCGTGCAGTGAATATCAGTGCGAGTCCCAGACCCATGCTGAGCAGCACCCCTGCAGTCACCGCCCGTTTCATTGCACGGGGTGTGATGCTGCCACCCTGTAATGCCCTCACCGGTCCCTCGCGCCTACCGGTGGTATCGGTACCCTTGAGGTAATCACCCAGGTCGTTAGCCAGGTTGGCGAGTATCTGAAGTGTTACCGCCAGCAGGATTGCCAACAGGAATATGTGGAGCATGAACAGTCCCTTGAACCAGGCCAGTCCACTACCAAGAATGACGCTTGCCACCGCCAGGAAGAGGGTGCGCAGCCGGAAGGCGTGGATCCACCTGTAGAAAGAAGTCATGTTGCCTGACAGTGGTTAATAAGCCCTGGCAAAGATCACCCGCTGCGCGGAGGGCTTGCCGGTCACCATGCACTGCCCGGGTCTCTTGTCGCCCTCCATAGGGATGCAGCGAATGGTGGCTTTGGTCTCGTTCTTGATCAGCTCTTCGGTTTCGGCTGTGCCATCCCAGTGGCAGAGCAGGAAGCCAC